>CAZCSZ010000123.1:0-4465 GCA_964501305.1 uncultured Ruminococcus sp. | reverse complement strand
ATATTTATGTATGTATAATATAATATATTAATATAATCGGAGGCTGTATGTCAAGGAGAGAAGACAGAGAAAAAGGCGTCAAGCTTTTATATGAATATACATTTCATGACGGAATGAAAGCCGGTGATTTTTTGGAAAGCAGAGACTGCAATGACAAATTTCCGTTTACACCGTTTTTAAAAGAACTGTTTATGGGTACTGTGAATGCGCAAAGCGAAATAGACAAGTCACTATCGGAGATTTCAAACGGGTGGAAACTATCGAGAATTTCGAAAGTAACTTTATCTATACTCAGACTTGCAAGCTATGAAATCATATTCACCGATGTTCCGTCAAAAGCCGTGATCAACGAGGCACTTGAAATCGCTAAAAAATACGATGATTTGAAATCTGTTAAGTTCATCAACGGTATACTTAACAATCTCGCTCGGCAAAAGAACAGAATATCTGATGATGCCAATACAGAAAACGTTGACTGATGAAAGCTTATTTTGGATTTGACACAAGCAATTATACTACCTCCTTTGCCGCAGTGTCGGATAGAGGTGACGTTTTGTCAAACTGCAAGCGTTTGTTGAACGTAGAACTCGGAGAAAGAGGTCTGAGGCAGAGCGATGCAGTCTTTCAACATGCATCGTCGGGCGATTTTTATGAGGATTCGATTAAATCCTTCAAAAATTCTTTTCCCGATTGTGAAATATCCGCTATTGGATACTCTAAAAGGCCAAGAGATTCAGAAAAATCGTATATGCCGTGCTTCCATGTCGGAGAAACGATTGCAAAATGTGTCTCCTCGTCTCTTGGCGTTAATTGTTTCGGCTTTTCTCATCAAGCGGGACACGTATCGGCGGCACTTCTTTCTTCTTGTTCAACTGAGCTTATAGGAAAGAGATTCGCGGCGTTTCATATATCGGGAGGTACATCCGATGTTCTTCTCGCAGAAGGTTTTGAAAACGGGACGTTTGTTATTAAACAGATAGGCGGTACTCTTGACCTCAACATTGGGCAGGCTATCGACAGAACGGGCGTTATGATGGGACTGTCTTTTCCCGCAGGTGCCGACGTTGAAAGACTTGCCTTGGCTTTTGACGGAAAAATCAGACCGTTTAAACCTTCGGTTGACGGAACCTTCTTTAATGTTTCGGGAATAGAAAACCTGGCAAGCGGCATATACACAAAGACAGGCTCAAAAGAAGAAACTTCGGCATTTGTAATCGATGCAGTTGCCAAAACACTGTCCCGTGTTACCGAAAACCTCCTTTCCGTTTATCCCGATATACCGATATTGTATGCTGGCGGAGTTATGAGTTGCGGTGTTTTAAAGAAAAAACTCGGGGTATATTCAAACCGATTTGCTACCCCCGAGCTTTCATCCGATAATGCGGTAGGTATAGCATACCTTGCCAAGCTGTCATCAAATTAATCAGTTTATAATGGAAAACTTTAAACTTTATGACGAACTCTCCACAGCTGTAACTGTCAGCGAGTTAAATGAACTTATTAAAGAAATATTCGATAATATTCCGAATTTCAGGGACATTTACGTTCGCGGAGAGATATCAAACTTCAAAAATCACTATTCGACAGGCCATTTTTATTTCAGCTTAAAAGATTCATCTTCGGCTGTTAAGGCTGTTATGTTCAGAACTTACGCATCCAAACTCGCTTTCGAACCCGAAAACGGAATGAATGTAATTGTACACGGCAGAATATCGGCTTACCCCCGTGACGGACAGTATCAGGTTTATTGTGACAGTATGGAAATTCTCGGTCTCGGTTCTCTTTACGCTGCTTTTGAACAGTTAAAAGCCAGACTTGAAAGAGAAGGACTGTTCGATACATCGGCTAAGAAGCCAATTCCCGACTTTCCCAAAAGGGTCGGCGTCGTCACTTCGGCATCGGGTGCCGCTGTCAGAGATATTATAAATGTAATCAGCCGAAGGTGTCCCGTTTGCGAGCTTCTTCTGTATCCTTGCCTTGTTCAAGGAACGGGAGCGGCAGAGAGTATTACCGAGGGCATAGAGTATTTCAATGTCAACAACGCCGCCGACGTTTTGATTGTTGGACGCGGAGGAGGGTCAATTGAGGATCTTTGGACGTTTAATGACGAAAGACTTGCAAGGGCTGTTTATGACTCCAAAATACCTGTTATCTCCGCTGTGGGACATGAAACCGACTTTACAATTTGCGATTTTGTCTCTGATGTCAGAGCTCCGACACCATCGGCGGGCGCTGAAATTGCAGTTCCGGACGTCAACGAAGTATTAAAGAATATTTCATCGGCGGTTTTGAGAATGTCAAATCGACTTCAGGTCAGAATTGAAAGTTCAAGACAAAAGCTCGACAAGCTGGCAAGTTCAAGGGCTCTTTTGAATCCTATGAATTACATTGAAGACAAAAATATGGTTTTGCTTGATAACTCATCACGGCTCGATAAGAATATTAATCGTTATCTTACGACAAAAAGAGAAATACTCTCAAAATGTGCTTCACTTTTGAATTCTCTGAGCCCGCTCTCGGTTCTTTCTCGCGGATATGGCGTGGTATTTGATGAAAACGGTAAACCTATTTCCGATGTAAACCGTGTCGGTATAGGAGATAAAATGACGGTTAAAATGTCAAACGGATGTATAAAAGCTTCCGTAACTGAAATATCAACGGAGTAAACTATGGGCAACTGTGAAGAAAAAATAACTTTTGAAAAAGCGATGGAACGTCTTGAGACTATTGTCGGCGAACTTGAAAAGGGAGAAACGCCTCTTAACGAATCACTTTCATATTTTGAAGAAGGTGTGAAATTGACCAAAATATGTTCGGATATATTAAACGAAGCTACACTTAAGGTTAAAACACTTACCGGACAAAAAGTAGTTGACTTCGGCGAAAACGGTACAATACAGGAGTAGTCATGGACAGACATGAAATAAAAAGAATAATTTCAGAGGATGCCGCTCTGTGCGAGTTGAAAATCGACGAACTTCTCGGAGAGAAGTATATCGGCTGCGGAAAGCTTCAGGATGCCATGAGATATGCAACTCTCGACGGAGGGAAAAGAATAAGGGCGTGCCTTACACTTGAATTCTGCAGAATGTTCTCACATGATGTTAAAAAAGCATTGGTTTCTTCTGCGGCTATTGAAATGATACATGCATATTCTTTAATTCATGACGATTTACCGTGCATGGATAATGACGATATGAGGCGGGGCAAGCCTTCGTGTCATGTGGCATTCGGCGAAGCAACTGCACTTCTTGCGGGTGACACTTTACTTACTTATTCATCAGAAGCCGTTTCTTCATCGGAGCTTCTGTCCGATGCCGCTAAGGTAAAAACAGTCAACGCTTTTTCAAAGCTTGCAGGTTCTCTCGGTATGTCGGGCGGTCAAATGATTGACCTTAATTGCCGCGTTAATACGTACGAAGAACTTGTGAAGTTACACAGCATGAAAACAGGAGCACTTATTAAAGCCGCTGTTTTTGCAGGCTACATAGCTTCGTGCGACGGTAAAACCGAACAAAGTGTACTCGATTGTTTATCACTGTATGCCGAAAGTCTCGGACTTGCATTTCAAATCAAGGATGATTTACTTGACCTTGAAGGAGATGCCACAATACTCGGCAAGAGAATCGGTATTGACAAGTATAACGGCAGAGTCAATGCACTTTCTTTCTTCTCTCCCGAAGAGGCGAAAAAGGAATGTGAGAGACTGGCGTCTGTTGCATCCCACAGCATAAAAGAATATCCGAATAACGGTTTTTTGACTGCACTCCCTTATTATCTGAACACCAGAAACAAATGAGGCTTGATGTTTTTCTCACGAACGAATCCCTTGCCAAAAGTAGAAGTTATGCAAGGGAACTAATTAAAAATGGGCTTGTTGAAGTTGACGGAAAAACCGCATTCAAGTGTTCTCATGAGGTCAGCAAAAAGAATTCGGTCGTTGTTAAAGATGAACTTTACAGTTTTGTCGGACGTGGTGGGGTGAAGCTCGAATGCGCCATTGACAGTTTTAAAATCGATGTTTCCGGGCTTGTATGTGTTGATGTGGGAGCATCCACCGGAGGCTTTACGGACTGTCTTTTATCAAGAGGAGCAAAACTTGTTTATGCCGTAGATTCAGGCCACGGTCAGCTTGATGCAAAGCTTCTTGATTGTCCGAAAGTTGTGAATATGGAAGGATTTAATGCCAAAAATCTCTCTGTCGATAGTTTAGGCTCTGTCTGCGATATGGCTGTATGCGATTTATCTTTTATTTCTCAAACTCTTGTTACACATCAAATATCATCTGTTTTGATTGACGGTGCATGTTTCATAACACTTATAAAACCGCAATTTGAATGCGGCAAAAAGTTTCTCGGTAAAGGTGGAATTGTAAAGAATCCCAAGGCAAGAGAAGATGCCTGCCGTAAAGTAATTCAACTTGCGACCGAATGCGACCTTTATTGTCGGGGAATAATCCCCTCAC
>CAZCSZ010000122.1:0-4488 GCA_964501305.1 uncultured Ruminococcus sp. | reverse complement strand
ATATAATTGAATTGTAATGGTCGGTATCTTTACATGCTATGCCCATGTTGAGAATTGCATGTCCTTCGTTTGAATGTTTGGTATTAATGGTTATAATCGACACTTTCATATCTGCAAGTGCAGCGGAAACATCGGCAAGAAGTCCGATGCGGTTGTCGCCTACAATTTGAATTATTGCCTCATATAGACCTTTGTCACGTTTCAAAACAGCGGGATCCCACGACGCATTAATCCAACGCTGAAAGAACTCTTCTTTTTGCATACCGGATATTACATTCGGGCAATCCCTTTTATGAATGGATACGCCGTACCCTTTCGTAATAAAGCCTATAACTTTATCTCCGGGAAGAGGATTGCAGCACTTGGCAAACTTAACGGCATAACCGCTTTCACCGTCTATTATGATTCCTGTATCGGATTTAATGTTCTTCGGAGTTTTGGTTTCTATCTGTTCTGCTTCGGAAAGCGTTTTATCTTCGTCTGCGGGTTTAACTATCTGTTCGTACTCCGATTTGATTTTCGGTACAATTTTACTTACCGCAAGTCCACCGTAACCTATTGCATTACAAAGGTCTTCGGCTTCTTTCATACCGAGTCTATGAGCTATATTGGTTATAATCTCGGTCTTTTGAACTTCGGTTGCACCTTTTCCGCAACGGGATATCTCCCTCTCAATATCGGCCTTTCCGAGCGCTATATTCTCGTCTCGTCTCTCACGTTTAAACCACTGACGGATTTTGTTTCTCGCCTCGCCTGTTTTGACAATCTTAAGCCAGTCCCGGCTTGGGCCTTTTGAGGACTGTGAGGTGATGATTTCGACTATTTCACCGTTCTGCGGTATTTTATCTATCGGTGCTATCATTCCGTTGATTTTAGCGCCTACCATGCGGTTTCCAACCTGAGAATGAATTGCATATGCAAAGTCGATTACCGTTGAGCCTTGCGGCAAAGCTATGACATCCCCTTTCGGAGTGAACACAAAGGTTTCATCGTGGAAAATGTCTATTTTAAGTGCATGCATGAAGTCATCGGGGTCGATTGCATCATTTTCGACATCGACGAGTTTTGCTATCCATTGAAGCTTTTGGTCAATTTCTTCTTTGCTTTGTGCGCCTGACTTGTATTTCCAATGCGCCGCAACACCGTATTCGGCTACGTGATGCATTTCCTTGGTTCTGATTTGCACTTCAAAAGGAATTCCGTCACGTCCTATTACCGTTGTGTGCAGTGACTGATACATATTCGGTTTAGGAGTTGAAATGTAGTCTTTGAATCTTCCAGGAACGGACTTGAAAAGTTCATGAATTATACCGAGAGCAGTGTAACATTCAAGTTCCGTATCGACAATTATTCTCAAAGCATAAAAGTCATAAATTTCATCAAAACTTTTGTTTTGATTGTAAATCTTACGGTATATGCTGTATACGGTCTTAACTCTTCCTTCAAGATGATAGTTAATATTGTACTCGTCAAGCTTCACTGATATATAGGCTCTTACGTTATCGATGAAGTCTATATTCTGTCCGTACTTTCTCTCAATATGGTCACTGACTTCTTTGTAGCCTATCGGATCAAGATACGCAAGAGCTAAGTTTTCAAGTTCCTGCTTAACCCTTTGCATACCGAGTCTGTGAGCAAGCGGAGCATATACGTGCATTGTTTCAAGAGCAGTAGTTCTTCTCTTTCCTTCCGGTTTTGCATCGAGAGTTCGCATATTATGAAGTCTGTCACAAAGCTTAATGAAGATAACTCTTATATCCTTAGACATTGCAAGAAGCATTTTTCTTATGTTCTCGATATGTGCTTCTTCCTTGTCGACAATATTGATATCGTCCATCTTCGTCAATCCGTCAACAAGCATGGAAACGCTTCCGCCGAACAGCTTCGATATTTCCTCAAGACTTGTTTTGTCAGAACAGTCCTCAACCGTATCGTGCAGAAATGCAGCACATATGGAATCCGTATCAAGCCCCAAAGCCGCAACTATCTCGGCAACCGCTATCGGATGTACAATATACGGGTCACCACTGTTTCTGAACTGTCCTTCGTGCATAAGCGATGCATATTCGAAGGCTTTATTGATTTTCTCGATGTCATACCTTTTTCCGCTGTTTTTAAGCACGGACAAAAGAGTATTAATGTTTATTTCGCTCATCTGTTACCACCGTTGCTTTTTTCGGAGTGTTCAGTTACCCTTGACTCCGAAATTTTGCTTGATTTTCTTGTATAAACTAGATTTGTCAAGGTCTGTTTTGTTCTTGACAAATACATATTTAAATGCGTATTCTTCTCTTTCGGGGTCGGTCTCTCGTACAGACAACAAATTAAGTTCCTGGAACACTTTTATTATTATCTTAAGTTTCATGTAAGTAAAATTATGCCCGCTATTCCGAAGAATTTTAAGCAGCCCGCGCATACTTATAATGCTGTGTTCAAAGCGAAGTTCTCTCTTCAGTATATTATAAACCGCTCCAAACTCATCCCTGGTCGGTACAACTGATTTTACAAATTCTTCATCTGCAGACCGAAAATCAAATGTACCGCCAACTATATCGTTATAAGTCGCTCTTTCCTCAATCTCACACTCGAGAAGATCGTTTGATAGGGTCATATCTTTAATTATCAGCTGTAAACTCTCTTTATTTTGAAAATCGTTAATATCGATATTAAACAAAACATCGACGGTATCACCTTCAAAAATGTCGGTTTCGGCAACATTATGTCTGAAATACATGGCTTGAAAGGATGCATACCCTTTTGACAGTGTAAGCCTCTCGTGCTTGCCCCCGCCGACATTTCCTGCGGAATCGACCCTTAGTCCTCTCATGAGAAAGAGCGGAAGAGGATTGGATACTCCGAAGGGTTCAAAAAGATTTAATTCCTTTGCAACCACCATTGAAATATCACGACTTTCAAGCTCAATATCCGCTACAACTTCACAGTCATCCGCCCCTTCTTTGAAACACTCGGCGGCATATTCGTTTATTCTCCGCTTGAATTCCGGCAGATTTTCTCTTGTAACGGTGAGGCCCGCCGCAAGTTCATGGCCTCCGAATTTAACCAAAAGGTCGGAGCAGCGAGAAAGTGCATCTACCAAATTCATTCCCTTCACACTTCTGCCCGATCCCTTTCCGAAATCACTCGGAGACAAAGTATTCTCTTCACCTTCAAAAGATACGAGGATTGAAGGGCATTTATACTTCTCGGTTATGCGTGACGACACTATTCCTATAACTCCGTGATGCCAATTCTCATCGGAGAGAACAATTACACGGTCATTTATGAAATCGTGTTCGTTCTCGATTTTTCTGTAAGCCTCTTCGATTATTTTGTTTTCTTCAGCCTGACGTTCTCTGTTAATCTCACACAGCTCATTTGCAAGACGCGCCGCGTCTTCTCTGTTCTCGGCGAGAAACATTTCAACTGCTATTGAGGCATTTTTTATTCTTCCCGCCGCATTGATTCTGGGAGCTATGGTGTAGCCTATAACGCTTGAAGTAATCTTCTTTTTCTTCTTAAACTTAGCTCCGTCGGTGCTTGCGGCAGACAACAGCTCCTTAATCGCAAGTCTCGGCGTTTTTTCCATGAGCTGAACACCGTAGCTGACAATCAGCCTGTTCTCGTCTTTAATGGGCATAACGTCGGCAACAGTACCCACAGCTACAAGATCGGCACAGTCATGCGATACTCTTCTCACGCACTCAAGTAAAGTATCATTTTTGTTTAAACACTTCTCAACAGCGCAAAGAAGTTTGAATACAACTCCCACTCCCGCAAGGTCTTTAAACGGGTAATTGCAATCATTCTGCCTTGGATTTATAACAGCATAAGCCCTCGGTATTTCGGTGTGACACTCGTGATGGTCGGTTATAATCAGTTCAATTCCGAGCTTTTCTATGTAGCGGGCTTCTTCGACTGCCGTAATGCCCGTGTCAACGGTGATTATCAAATTGGCACCTTCGCTGTGTAATCTGTCAATCGCAGAAATGCTTACGCCATAGCCTTCTCCCGTTCTGCTCGGTATATAATAAGAGACATTCGCTCCGAGTTTTTTTAAATAAAGATACAAAATGCTTACGGATGTAACTCCGTCAACATCATAGTCACCGTAAATTACGATTTTTCTGTTTTCCCTAACACAGTCAATCAACTTCAAAGCAGCCTTTTCTATATCCTTCATCAAAAACGGGTCATGAAGCATCTCAGTCCGTTTTTCTATAAACTCTCTTGCTTTAACTGAGTCAGTATATCCGCGGTTAAAGAGAAGCTGAGAAGAAACATCCGTGATTTTCAGCGAACGCTGTATTTCGACTACCGAGGCATTTGAAGCCATATCCTCGGATGTCGCACATGCAGTCCAATTCCTTTTAAAATAATCAAGCATTATACTAATTCCTTATCGTTTTTGTTTTCGGTATTATCGACTATCTCTGTTATTCTCAAATCCGGTTTTCCCTTCTTCCTGTATTGTTCAGTCAAGCAAAGGAC
>CAZCSZ010000121.1:0-4494 GCA_964501305.1 uncultured Ruminococcus sp. | reverse complement strand
GAGCTACCAACTGCTCTATCCCGCGATATTGAAATGTATGGTGCCGGAGACCGGGCTCGAACCGGTACGCAACTTTCGTTGCACGGGATTTTAAGTCCCGGGCGTCTGCCAATTTCGCCACTCCGGCAATGCCGTTCTTCAAAGCTCATATATTATAACACATATAAGCTCACGTGTCAATACCTTTTTTTAAAAAAGTCGCCGTGTGTTTTCGGCATATTTTCGCCTTGGCTTCTGTATGGAAAGCATATGGTGCAATTTGCCGTTAATTTCGTGCTTAACCGAAGGTATCCCTCACTTAGAGCCCGAGGAAATAATTCTGCGGTTCTAAGCGAAGGATTTAACCTCTGCATTTGATTTTAAACGTTGGTTTGGATGTATACTGTCCGAACTGCTCAAATGAGGGTTAACCTGTGTTCTTGACTGCACCTCGCCAAGCTTCGGTTTATGTTTTCCGCTTTTAAGGGATAGTCCGTTCGTTCTCTTTTTGAAGTTCGGCGGAACGTCTTAAAGGGATAAACATACGGCAGAGAAGGGCTTGGCTTATTCGGCGGATTGCAGTGTATCTGTGTCTTCGGTGTCTGTCTGCGTGTTGTCGGATATTTCCGTTTCGGTGGGATCGTTCACCACTGTATCCTGCGGAATGGCGCTGTCCTGCGAAATGCTCTGCTCCTCGTATGAAATGAGCATGACGTCCCATATGTGAGCTGTTTTGGGATTCAGTGAGCTTGATGCGGAATTGAACGTTTCAATGTCTACTTTGTCGTTGCGTATGAGTGCATATGAGCCGTTTTGACGTACGGGAAGTTCAAAGCGGAGTTTTCTTATGAGATCGAGCGCTTCGGCTCTTAAAGACGCCTTCTCGCTTGCGAGAAGTGCATTATCGGCACCTTCGATAAGGCTGTCAAGCTTGTCGAGAGCATCCGACTGATTGAGCGTTTCTCCATTGCAGACAACTGTGCCGTAATTATCGATTTGTCCGCCTGAAAAGAGGTTTTCAACTCCGTTTGCCCTTGTTGCATCCGTGCCTCTTTTCGGTGAATACCTCTCGCAGAGTGCCCCGTCTGTTCCTTCGAGATTCCAGCTCAAAGCATAGATTGCAACGCCTCTGTCGGAATAGATATTGTAGAGAAGGTCAGCGTCGAAAACGATTTCGCCGACGGCGCCGAGTTCCTTCAGGTGTTCGCATGCTTTTTTGAACATGGAGTGGACAGCTCCGCCCTCCTCGCTCGGCATAAGAGTAAACGTGAACTTTGCCTGTTGTCCCGTTTTGGGTTCGGTCATTATCCCGTTTTCGTTAACTGTATACCCGGACATTGCGAAATTGTCCCAAGCCACGGTGAGCGAAGGGTCATACAGACTTTCGGCATCTTCCTTCTCAAAGCCGTATGGGGTGGGCATACTGTAATTAATCGCCTCGCCGCCGTCCGACAGTGCAAGTGAGGTATCAAGAAGTGAAATGATTGCCGTTCGGGTCCTAATATTTATGTAGTACGACGGATTTATGACGACGTATTCGTAAGAGAAGTCGGGTATAAAGTCAGCCGTTACATTATTTCTCTTTTTGAGCTTGTTTATGGTTTTGATGTCGCTTTCCGACAGTACGACATGAACGTTTGCCCCAGATATTTGCTTTGTCGCACCCGAAGATGTAATATCCTTCACCTCAATCGTTTTGGTGTACGGCACGTGGAGTCCCTTTCCCATTGAGAAAAACATTTGGTTTGCGGAAAGGACTATTTCCCCGTCGTTTATTTCAGACAGTGTATAAGGACCACTTCCGATGGGGTTTTCGGTTGCTTTTTTTACATGACGGGCAAATTCGGCGTCACCTGTCGGGAAACCCGCCGGGCTTGGATTTTTGTCTGTCGCAAATCCTTCAAGATAAGCTTTCTTCGAGACTATGTATATATTTGTGCAAAGCTCCGCTGCGTTTCCGATATTGCCGTCAAAAAGCAGAGTTAAGGTTTCAAAAGATGTCCCGTCTATCTCCGTTTTACCGGTTTTTATACCGCTTATGCCGTTTGGCGCTTCTCCGTTGCATACTTTTTCTGCGAAATCGGCAAGTGCCGAACTGAAAAATCCGCTTGAGGTGCCAAAGCCTTCGGAATTTTCGAGTTTTCTGTAATCCGTTATTCCGTCCCGGGTATAAGAGCGTGACATAACGCCGAAAAAGTCGGCGCTGTCGGGGCCGTTGCCGTCAAGAGAATAGAAAACGCCTTCCGTATCCCGAAATCCCACAAGCGCGGTTTTTGAGATTACCGTATATTTGTCCGAGAGCGTTTTGGAATAGTGAACATATGCTGTATTGTCGGTGTCAAGATAATAGCTTTGTGCCATGTAGTCATATGCGTACTCGCCGTCGCCGTCGGGCTGATATGTGACGTACATTTCGTTTTCCAAAGCATTGCCGAGCGTTGTTTTGTAAGTATATCCGCCGTTTTGGTTCTGTACTCCGACAAGAGTACCGTTGGAGTCGGCCTTGTATTCGTAAACAAAGTCGCCGTAGTTCCAGAGCTTCATTGCGAATGCTGTCGAAAGGCTCTCGGAATTCTTAACCTCGTCGGGAGATATGCCGTCGAAAATATATATTTCGGCACTGTCGTTTGTCAAGTAGTTTTCTGTAACGTAAGAGCGTATTTCCGATGTAAACTTTTCGCCTGCCGACTGTATGCACTCCTTGAGGGTTGCAATTTCGCTGTCTGTAAATACTTCTGTTTCAAAGCCGTTTTCAACCGCTTTTTCAGCCGAAGCGGATAGGTCGAAAGCACCCGTTTTTCCGACGGTGTAGTCATATAAACCCGCAAGCGGGAAATCGGAATAGGTAAGATGCCCTGTCGCCGGGTCCGTTGCCGCATAGAGCGAGAAAGCGGCATCTTCCGATGTCAGAGATGCGGAGTTTGAGAAGAGCATATTGTTCTTTAAGGTGATTTTTACCGCCGTAAAGCCGCCGTCTGCAGTTTCGGCAAACGATTTGTCGGCGCGGTAAAGCGCAACGTCAAGTGCGGCGCAGTTTTCGTCCTCTCCCCACACGGCACCGCCGTCGACACTGCGTGAGATAAGTCTTGAATAGAGCATATCCTTTATCGTGTCGCCTGAAAAGTCGGTTTCGGAAAAAGGTGAGAGGTCTTTCGTTAAGCCGTATACTCCAATGCGAAGTGTACCATCATCCTCACCGCATGACGGGAGAGAGATGCACATTATAGCGGAGAGTACGACGCAGCAAATTTTGATTAATCTGTTCATTCGGTTATTTAAGTTAAGGAAACAGTCTTGACAGAGCGTTGTTCGCTCTTGCCGAAAACGAGTTTATATAGAAGTTAATATCGTGATTGTTTTCGTAAACATTTCTTGCGGCAAAATATGTGGCGTTTGCGATTGCAAGATCTGATGTACCCGCCGTATATGCCATATCGTAGTAAACGCTGTAGCACACGGTTTCGACCGAGTCCGCCGAGGCGTTGTCACGAAGGTAATAGTAGAGCGAGTCGGTAACATAAGCATCGGTAATGTATCCGAGCGAGGCGGCGTTCAGCGCCGCTGTTATTTTGGAGGTTTTTTCGACCGAGGAGCAGGTTGTCGGCACGGCAAAGAATGCGGTGTCACTCGGAGCTATTGTCTTGTAGCCGGCTTGTTCCGCACTTGCTTTCGGTATCGGCAAAATGCCCCAAACGGCGTTCGACGATGCGAGAGTTTTGATTTCACCGAGACTTTCAATCAAAAATACACTGCCGCCGTTTGCGAAGGTGCTAATCGATTCAAGAGAATTTTTGACCTTTGACGGTTCGTTGAAGAGCCTGTAGGATATGTCGCAGAAAGCGACACTCCCCTCGGCATCAACGGCAGAGGTCGGCACATTCCCGATTCCGGAATTTACAAATTTGTTCCCGCATGATACGTACACGATATCTCCCATATTCTGCGACGTGTTCTGAGCGCCGTAGCTTGCAACGCCGTCTTTGCCGACAGCATCGGCGTATTCGAAGAATTTGTCCCATGTCCACTCTCCGTCTCGGACAAGTTTATAAGGATAATCGACGCCTGCCTCATCGAAAAGGTTCTTGTTGAAGAAAA
Source organism: uncultured Ruminococcus sp. (assembly GCA_964501305.1). Lineage (GTDB taxonomy): Bacteria > Bacillota > Clostridia > Oscillospirales > CAG-272 > RUG14199. The sequence continues at coordinate 420 of CAZCSZ010000121.1, read as the reverse complement.
CGCACGGAAGTTTATCGTGTTGAAGTGTAGACCATCCCGCAAGGGCATATGCGCTGTCGGAGGCGGCGCCGGCGTTGACACCGCTTTCGATATTATATCCCGCACTGTAGTCGCTGAAGGGGAGACTCAGTAAATTCATGAGTACTCCGCTTGATGCAAACTGAGCTACATAGTATTGCGGTATTACAATAAGGTCGGCGTAAAAGTCACCCGCGAGAGTTGCGTTGTACAGCTCCGTGTAAATCGTGTCGGGGTCCGCTTCCTTTGTTACTATTTCGACATTGAACATTTCTTCGACAAGCGAGTTTCTGTCGTAAACCGCACGGCTCATTACGGTGCCGCATTTGTCGGGGTCGGTAAGCTCGGGGGCAAAGGAGGCTATCATAAAAGTCGTTCCTCCGTAGTCCTCCTTACCTATTC
>CAZCSZ010000120.1:0-4515 GCA_964501305.1 uncultured Ruminococcus sp. | reverse complement strand
GGTCGGACATGGGCATCGGAATTGTTTTTAAAAAAGTACTTGCTCTGTCCCTCACTCTCTTTTTTTTGTTTTCAGCGCTAACCTCGCTTTCGCCCCGAACGCACGCCGTAAACGGAGAGAAAAATGCCGAGATATATTCCAAAGTAAGCATCGGACGTATTTTTTCGGCAGGCAGAAAGGTAATAGCGAGACTTTCCCCGACATCCGTTGAGGTTTCATCGGATACTTTCAAGGTTGACTCCGAACTTATTGAGAATTCCGTCGGTGTGAAGCTCACACCGTCCGACGGCAATGCCTCTTTCCCCGTCTCTCTCACCGCAGTGAAGGACAACGCCATTGATATTACACAATACAGCGAGTTGTTTTTCAGACTCGGTTTCTCGGGCGACATAAGCAAAACGCTTTCATTTAAGGTGATTCTCAGAACAGACAGCGGGGAGTCCTCGATAAATGGAAAAATCAAAGGCGGAGAAGACTACGACGTTTTCGTCCCACTCTCTGCTTTTATCGGACTCGAAAGTGTACGCGAAATCGAAGTTGTATTTTCATCCGACTCGCACGTATCGGAAATAAGCATTTCTTCAATTTACGCAGACGGATATTACTCATACGAACACATAGAAAGATTTTCCGCGGAAAGGTTTTCCTCCGACATCGGCATTGAAGTATCCGAGACGGAGTTGCTGCCCGTCGTAAGCGAGGGAAACGCCGAATATCATTCGCCCATAGCTCTAAGTGAAAGCGAACAGTCAAACACCATGACAGCTCTTGTTACGATATCCGGAGCAAAAAACGGAACCATGACGCTTTCAATCAAAAATACATTCAAAAACGAAATGTACGATGTTGCCACAGTCACTCTTTTCAGCGGCAGAAACTCCTATCCGTTTGTGTTCGATTCTTCAAAGGGAATTGACCTGTACCGCCTGTCGTTTTCGAACATTACGGAAGAGGACGGAGAAAAACTGACAGTCCACAGCGTTGGATTCGGCTGTTTCGGAGAAAAACTAATTTCAAAAAGCGACAAAGAAGGTTCTATCCTTACGTGCACTCTTTCGTCCGACAGCTCCGAAATTCAAATAAGCGGAACACTTCGTTCATCCACCGTTGCGGACAATATGGACCTATCAATAGGCATTGTCGCCGAAGATATCTGGCAAAGCGACATAACCGAGGTGCTGGCAATCGGAGACATAACAACCGTATTCAACTTTTCTGTTCCTACGGGCAAGTTAAAACTCAATCCTTCGTTCTACAGATACTACCTTGTTTTAATAGAAGACGCCGATAACACAAGAAAATTGTCAAACGGTATTTATCCCGCAATCGCATCACCGAACGTCAAATCGGGCAAGTCCGCCTTCGGGCTTCAAAGCAACGATACCGCCGCCGCATTTATTTCAAACGCATCTCATACGGTCATCGACGTATATCTGGATAAACTTGAAAGCAAAGACGGAACCGGCGGGCGACTTCACAGCTACGGTGACGGATACAGATACATATCCAATTCATACGTTAGCGAAATTGACGAAAAAATCGCCTTTTCGATTAAATCGGACATCCCGACTTACATCAGAATTCTGGAAAAGGTCAACCCGGATACGGGCAGTGATATATCGTATGCTTATTCCTTCAACGCATCGGATTATTCCCTTGCAATGCGATACATGACATTAATCGATTTCATTTCTTCACGCTACAAAGGCATTTCGGGATACATAGTCGGCACAAGAGCCGACAGCAGAGACTGTAATTTCTGCAATACAAATTCCCTTATTTCATACGCTGAGAATTACGCTCTCATACTTCGACTGACATCAACGGCGGTAAGAGCCAACACGGCAGATGCTTTTATATCCGTTTCAATAGGCGACGGCTACTCATACAATCATTTGAGAACCGTAGAACGCGATCTGTCATACAGCGAATTCAGCGGAATAGGAGAATACACATATTCGCCTCACCTGTTTTCAAGCGTACTGTCCCATGCGATTTCCGATGCGGGTTCTTTCAACTGGTTCATGACATACGAGTGTGAAAACAGCCCTGAAAACGGCTCGGACACAGCATACAGGATTTATTCTTCGCTCCTGCAAGGAAGCGGCACTACTCCGTCGGGACATATGCTCTTTTGGCAGCCCGAAAAAAACGTCTCCGCAAGCGAAGTTTGCAAAAGCGCCGATACAGTTTTTGAAAAGTGTACGCAATACGGCACAAGAGCCGCCATCCTGTCTCTGACAAAGCAAAGCGGCAAATCATCGGAAATAGCCGAGGCCGTAAGTTCGCTTGACATAGGCGGAAACGACAGGTTACTTGTAAAAGGGTCATGTTCCGTCAATTTCGAAAAAAGCTCTGCCGACAGCACATATTACGTTTGGAACTTCATCAATTCCTACTCGGTCGAAGGCTTTATATCGGCAGGTAATATTTCATCGCTTACAACGGAATTCTTCAGCACAGAAAACGACGACGGCACACCTCTCGGGAAACGTTCTCTTCACGGTAAGCTTAAAAACGAAAACGGAGAGCGCGGAATAATACTCTCGTATTTCGAAAGTCCGATTAAGCTCGGAGAGCTTGACAGTATAAATATTTCATTATACACAAACAGCGAAAAATGCGACTATGTCCGTGTAACTTCCGTTCTCGGAACGGGAAACAGACATTATGAATACGAGGCCTCCGTACCGACCGGAAAAACCGTCGGACTGAACTTATACTCGGATATAATTCCGTCCGAGGAAACAATCAATTACATAGCACTCTCTTTTGAAACCGACGACGAAGCTGAGTTCGACATTCTGAGCATTTCGGCATCATCAAGCGGTAAAGGCGCAGACGAAATATCAAGCATTATCGGCGCCGCAAGTGCGAAAGAAAGCAACAAAACACATACATCCGACATAGCACTCATCATAGGCTCTGCGATTGTAGTTACAGCTGTCATCTTTACCGCACTGAGCATTAAGCAGGAGACAGGCCGCAAGGACAAGCAAAAGCAATAACACGGCCCCTGTACATTAATCTAGTCATTTTTATAATTATATATAGGAGAAAAGAAATGGAAAACAACACACGTCCCGAATCAATGAAGCGAATCAACACACAAGAGCTTGCAAATGCGTTTATCGAAGAGCAGCTCGAACTCATCAAGAAGCAAGTCGGAGATAAAAAGGTTCTCCTCGCTCTTTCCGGCGGAGTTGACAGCTCAGTCGTTGCGGCACTTCTTATCAAAGCTATCGGTAAAAACCTCGTATGCGTGCATGTAAATCACGGGCTTCTCAGAAAAGGCGAACCCGAACAGGTTATAAAGGTATTCCGTGACGAAATGAACGCAAATCTCATTTACGTCGATGCGGTTGACCGTTTCCTTGACAGACTTGCGGGAGTTGCAGAGCCTGAAAGAAAGCGCAAAATCATAGGTGAAGAATTCATACGTGTATTCGAAGAAGAAGCGAGAAAGCTTGACGGAATAGAATTTTTGGCGCAGGGTACTATATATCCCGATATTCTCGAAAGCGGTTCCGTCAAGAGTCACCACAATGTAGGCGGACTTCCCGAGGACCTCAAGTTCGAACTCGTCGAACCACTTAAACTTCTCTTTAAAGACGAAGTACGCGAAGTTGGAAAAGCACTCGGCTTGCCCGATACAATGGTTTACCGTCAGCCGTTCCCCGGTCCTGGTCTCGGCGTTCGCTGTACTGGCGCAATCACAAGAGACAGACTTGAACTCGTTCGTGAATCCGACGCTGTTCTAAGAGACGAATTCGCAAAATGCGGACTTTCAAGCAAGGTATGGCAATACTTCACGGTTGTTCCCGACTTCAAGAGTGTAGGCGTCAAGAACGGTCTTCGTGTTTACGAATACCCCGTTATTCTCCGTGCAGTCAACACGGTAGATGCAATGACAGCTACTGTCGAAGAAATTCCTTATGAAATTCTGAAGCACATTACGGACCGCATTTTAAATGAGGTAAAGGGTGTAAACCGTGTCCTCTACGACATCACGCCCAAACCTTGCGGAACTATAGAATTCGAATAATATTAACTGTCTTTGAACGGTTTGGAACAGCATATTCCAAACCGCTCGTTTTATTTTGACAAAACAATGCTCGCATACGTTAAAGGTTGCTCGGATAAAAACATTCGCAGCAGAGCCGCGGAATCGTAAATGCCGATATGATCCTCATCAAACCGAAGAACAACGGCAGGGAAAGCAATCTCCCTGCCGTGAATTATATAATTAACAAGAAAAACGATGCCGATTGACACTATATATTGTGTCAAAACAGAGATATAAGCATAAATATTGCAAAAGCCACTTGACAATGTTATAATAACAGAGTGTAATGATAATCGGCAAATATTAAAGGAGGTTTGATATATGTCAGTGTTTAGCGAAAGGCTAACCGCATTGATGAAAGCCAAAGGGCTATCACAAAAGGATTTTGAGAAGAAAGCAGAAGGAATGTTAAAGCTGATGTTCGATGACATTTTTGAGGACGATGACGA
>CAZCSZ010000119.1:0-4517 GCA_964501305.1 uncultured Ruminococcus sp. | reverse complement strand
GTTTAAATATACCCTCACAAGTTGCGGGTATAATCGGTGTCAGAAGTACAGAGGCAATTCTTATAGTTTCAAGCAGATTGTAAATAACGGTCTTGAGACGTTCTTTTGAGCATTCATCCTTGGCAAGTGCCCACGGAGTTGTCTCGTCAATATACTTATTGGCTCGTCTCAGCATGACAATAACATCGTCGATAGCATCGGCTATATGAATTGTATCCATATTATTCTTGAAATTCTCAACAGCCGATTTACATACGTTTTTAAGTTCAGTATCAAGTGGTGTATCATCGCCCGGAGCGGGTACTGTCGAATCAAAATATTTGGAACACATATCAACACTGCGCTTTACCAAATTGCCGAGTGTGTTCGCAAGGTCATTGTTATATCTTGATATTACGTTCTCGTAAGTAATCGAACCGTCGTTTGCGTAGGGCATTTCCGAAAGAGCATAGTATCTTGCGGCATCAACCCCGAAATGCTCTGCCATTTTGTCCGCATAAATCACGTTACCTCTTGACTTGCTCATTTTATCCTGCCCGAAATTAAACCACGGATGACCGAAGATATGTTTCGGCAAAGGGAGGTCAAGTGCCATTAGGAAAATAGGCCAATACAGAGTGTGAAATCTCATTATGTCTTTACCGATTATATGATAATCCGCAGGCCAATTTTTGCGAAAAAGTTCAGGCTGAGTTTCATTTGCCGGGTCATATCCCAATGCCGTAATATAGTTTGCGAGAGCATCAAGCCATACGTAAATCACATGCTTCGGGTCAACGGGAGCTTTAATTCCCCATGAAAACGATGTTCTTGTAATACAGAGGTCTTGAAGACCTTCATCGGTAAGAAGGAAGTTGTTGAGCATCTCTTTCTTTCTCGATTCGGGCTGAATGAAATAGGGATGTTCTTCGATATATTTTATAAGCCTCGGAGCATACTTGCTCATTTTGAAGAAATATGCCTCTTCCTTTGCCTTGTGCACAGGTCTACCGCATTCGGGACATTTACCGTCCGTAACCTGACTGTCGGTAAAGAACGATTCATCGGGAGTGCAGTACCAACCTTCATACTCACTTTTGTAAATATCGCCCTGATTGTAGAACTTTTCGAATATATGTGCCACTGCGCTTTCGTGATAGCCGTCAGTGGTTCTTATGAACTTGTCATACGTCGTGTTCATCTCATCCCATATCGACTTGATTTGAGCTGCGATTTTATCTACGTGTTCTTTTGGAGTAATACCCGCATTTTCGGCTTTTTCTTCGATTTTCTGACCGTGCTCATCGGTTCCTGTGAGGAAAAATACGTCATATCCGCGCTGCCTTTTATAGCGGGCTATAGCATCGGTCATTATTACTTCGAAAGTGTTACCGAAGTGAGGCTTACTTGAAGTGTAGGTAATAGCCGTCGTTATATAGAATTTTTCTTTTGTTTGATTACATTTGTCACACATAGTACAGTCCTTATATACAATAGAATAAATATATTATATCAAATAAAGTACGTCTTTACAAGTACTTTTGACTTTATTTTTCCTTTTTGCTCTCGGATTTGAGAACTAGGTCATAAGCCTCGCTTTTGGATATACCTCGGTCTTTGGCGCAAAGCTTAATCGCTTCCATTTTGGAAGCACCCAAAGAAGTATATTTTTTAACGTGTTCAAGAATATCAAGAGGTATTTCCGAGTCGACGCTTTTTGAAGCTGCACCTTCGATAATAAGTACGTATTCGCCTTTTGGATTTTTCTCTTTATATATATTAATAGCTTCGGAAACGGTAGTTCTTTCAACTTCTTCGTTCAATTTTGTGAGTTCTCTGCACAGAGCGATTTTTCTGTCGCCGAAATACTTGTAAATATCGTCAAGCGTAGTTCTCAGTCTGTGTGGTGCTTCGTAAATAATCAATGTTCTTTTCTCGGAGGCAAGTTCAAGAAATCTCTCCCGTCTGTCTCCTTTATTTGTAGCACTGATGAAGCCTTCGAAAGCAAACCTTCCCGTCGCAAGACCCGATAGAGTGAGGGCTGTGATTGCGGCACAGCATCCGGGAACCGATACAACGGGTATTGAAAGCTCGGCGCAGAGTTTAACAATATCCTCACCGGGGTCGCTGATTGCGGGAGTGCCCGCATCGGTCACGAGAGCACAGCTCTCGCCGCTTTTAATTTTGTCGCATATAATTTGTCCTCTCTCACGCTTGTTGTGCTCAAAATAGCTTATAAGAGGCTTTGAGATGCCGTATCTTGACAGAAGGAGCCCTGTGTTTCTTGTGTCTTCGGCGGCAACAAAATCGACTTCGCCGAGAACCTTGAGCGCACGTTCCGATATATCAGCCAGATTTCCTATAGGAGTTGCAACAAGGTATAAAGTGCCGCCCAAAATGGCGTTTTTTTCTTCTTTTGATATGTTTTTCTTCGGATAACTCATTGTTTTTTTCCAAACAGAAAATCAAGCGTAAACTCGCTGTAAATCCTGTCCATGTCCTCGGTGTATTTTCTTTCTTCGTTGCTTTTATACCGCTCTCTGTAGATTATAAGCGGACGTGATATATTTACAGACGGCGATGCTCCGTACTTTGATTCAGTCAGAACAAGGCACGGCGGACTGCTTACATCCGGATAAACAAACACCATGCGTTTCGGTTCAAGTGAAGAGTTTTTGAGAGCGGATATAAGCTCGCAAACTCTGTCGGGTCTGTATACCGTATAGAAAAATCCGCCGTGCTTAAGAAGTTTACCGGCTGCGAGGGCAAAATCGTAAATAGTACCGTTTTCCTCTCGCCTTGCAGCAGTCATTTGAGAACTTGCGGGTGCCATTCCGGAGTTTTTCGGCATATAGGGGGGATTTGATATTACGCATTTGACGCTTTTGGCAAACGGCAAGGAGCCGGCATCCCGAATATCTGCATGAACCGACATGCATACGTTATCAAGACCGTTCAAAACAAAATTACGCTTTGCGAGTTCGGCAAATTCCTCTTGTATTTCCACAGAGTACATTTTGCTGTACTTGTTTCTTGCCATACAGAGAAGTGAAGCAACGCCCGTACCTCCTCCGAGGTCACATGCAATGTCGTTTGAAGCACTTTTTGCGAACGCCGAAAGAAGATAGGCATCTGTGCCGAATGTCAGCCCGTTCTTCTTTTGAATAAGCATAAGACGTTCGTTTATTCTGTCAATCCTTTCGTCGGGCAAAGCGATTTTTTTGTGCTCTGAGTTCATTAATACCTCCCGATAGTGGTACGGCGGAGCAGTAGCTCCGCCGTTGAAAGATTACCTTTATGTATCTTAGTCCTCAACAGGTGCGCCGACAGGGCAGTTTTCTGCGCAAGAACCGCAACCGATACATGCATCGGCATCGATAACATAAATACCGTCAGCCTCGGAAATGCAATCCACGGGACAGCCGTCAGCGCATGCACCGCAAGCTACGCAGTCATCAGTAATTTTGTAAGCCATTTCAGTTACCTCCGTTAATATTATCTGAATTATATTGTATCACAAATATTTCTATTTGCAATAGGTTTGAGTGAAAAAAATTTTTTTGTCGGTGAATATACGGCAAAATCATTAAAGAGGAATATCTTCGCCTTCGAGAGCAAAATCGTCGCTGTCACCGTGTGCCTTCTTTTTATCCGATTTTCTTTCGAACACTGTAATGTCTTTCTTATCGTATGTTTTTACGGTTACGGTTTCGTTTTTGTCGACAAATCTGACTTTTACAAGATGTATGAGAGGACTTATCTCGCTGACGTAACCGACACCATCGGGAGTTTTTACTTTCGAGTCGACATGAGGCATCGTCTTGAGTTCTTCCTCATATACTTCGTGTTCGTAGCGCAAACAGCACATAAGTCTTCCGCATGTACCTGATATTTTCGAAGAATTAAGAGAGAGGTTCTGTTCCTTCGCCATTTTTATAGACACCTGTGCGAAGTCTGTTAGAAAGCTTGAACAGCAGAACGGTCTGCCGCATACTCCGAGACCGCCCATAGCCTTAGCCTGGTCACGAATGCCTATCTGTCTCAGCTCAATACGTGTACGGAAACACGATGCGAGGTCTTTGACTAGTTCTCTGAAGTCAATACGTTTATCTGCCGTGAAGTTGAACAGAAGCTGCGAGTTGTCAAATGCATATTTTGCATCAATAAGTTTCATATCAAGCTTGTGATCGGCTATCATACGCTTGCATATCCTGAACGCATCTTTTTCAAGCTGTTTATTGAGTTCGAGGTGTTTCATGTCGTCCTCGGTTGCGAGCCTTTCGAGACTTCTGAGAGGCAAAACAAGTTCTTCGTTCGGCACGGGCTTATTCGCCATTGCAACGGTTCCTATTTCAAGACCTTTGGCGGTCTTTACTATAACTTTGTCTCCGATTTTACAAGGTATTAATTCGGATGCAAAGAAATATACTTTGCCCGCTTCGTGAAATCTGACTCCCACAACTTCGGTTAAAATAGGTAACACCGGGTTTTTGGGTAAAATGTCATCAACGCTTTTTTCATCGACTTTGTGTACACCG
>CAZCSZ010000118.1:0-4536 GCA_964501305.1 uncultured Ruminococcus sp. | reverse complement strand
ATGATGTAGATGCCGTTTCTCTCCGTGAAGATGTACTCCTGCATCTTGGGGTTCCATCTTCTTGTGTGATGTCCGAAATGGACGCCTGCTTCGAGCAGTTGTTTAATTGATACGATAGACATTATAATGTCCTCCTTCGGTTAATTCCACCATACGGCTTACGGTTGCAGCCCTGTGACGAAAACTTTATCTTTTCAGTCGGGCACCGGCAACTTGACCATCGTATGTGTGTTTTTGCGTTTCACGCAACGACTATTATACTATATTAGTGTCGATATTTCAACACAAAAATCATATTTTACAATTTGTTTACAATTTACTCGGCATGAGTACGGCACGGCAAGATTTTGCCGTGCCGTACCGTTTTTCATATTCACTGAGTCAGTAACTTTTTGAGTGCTTTTAAATCCTTGCTTATGTGGTGCTGCTACCAACTTTTCCATCTCCGCGAACCAACCGATAGAAGAAAAGGAATGCGATAAAGTTACGTTCGCCCTCACTCAGTCGGGTTGCCACTTTGCCGTTGGGACGGATAATTTTGTAGGTGTCTTTGACTCCTTCCTTTGGTTTCAGTTCAAAGCCCTGAAAGCCGGAATCATGGATGAGTGTGTTGATATTCTCAATCGCTTCCTCGGTATTGACGCCCTGTTTGTTGAGTTCCTGGATTTCTCCCACGATGCGACGCCAATCGGCTCTGGCGTCTTGAATGGATTCTTCCAGACCTTTGATGTCACTTTCAAAACCTGCGATAGCCGCCATATAATCGGCAATCTGCTCCTTGAGCAGGAATGCGATCATTCCCAGACCTCATGTCTGCACTGCTCCTGCTTTTTTTCACTTATCGTTAACGATACTGTTGTTCGTCATAATCTGACGGTTGATTTCATCAATTATCTGCCCAAGGTCAAGCAGGATGGAGTCGGTACCCTCTAACGCAACGATAGAGGTCGGTTCCTTGATTTTGCTTTCGATACGCTGGACATTGATTTTAATCTTCTCGCTAAAAGTGCCAGTTTGTCCTTGTATTCATCAAGAACAACAGTAGGAAGAACATCCTGCATATTTCCGGTTAACTTTTCGAGGATAACTTGATGTATCCGACGATACAACCACAACATGCGAATCCGTAATCTGCAAGTATTTGTACGACTTTGCCAGTCCTTCAATGACAACAGTCGTTTCTATCGGATTTGTTATGTATTCTTCGTAATTGATATCTGCCGCTCCGATTTCAAACGGTGACAGAACTGTCATTGTGGCAAGTACAAACATCAGCACTGCCGAAATAATTCTCTTCATCGTTAACATCTTCTCTTTTTAATAAAATTCTATCACTATACATCGGTTTTGCAAGCATTTTTAGGAAAAAGGCCTATTTATGCGAGACCGAAATGCCGTTCTTCGGCAAAAATTACAATATCAAGGCACAAGGCATAAAAATCGCCGATCAAAGAATTGTCACAGCACTTAGTTGTCCGTTTCTCGGAAAATGCGTCGACTGATCCGAACTAACGGTCAAAGGCATTGACCGTTAAAGAAAGTCTTGCCTCCGAGTATCGGATGATATCGTCGTGCTCTTGAACACATAAACAAAGAGGCGCCGATTTTTAAGAAAAACCTTGACAAACGAAAATATTTAAAGCATAATGGTTAAAAATCCAGGAGGGTTATTTGTATGAAGATTAAACCTATTTTATTATCAAAAGAATGTTACGGCCTCGGTCATTATCCATGCGAGTTTACACTTTCGAATGACGGCAAGGCTCTCATTCCCGTCAGATGCCTTGACGGTTCATATCTGCTTTATTCCGAAGATTACGGAAAAACATTTGAGAAACGCCCCCTGTCGGACGATTATAAGCCTTGCGGCTTCAAGCAGCTCTCCGACGGAACGTTTATGGCGTTCAACTTCTCAAGTGCCGTATTTGATAAAATATGGAATAAAAATGCCGATGATATTCCGCTTTACTTAACTGTTTACAGAGCCGACAGCGCAGACGGAATCGCAAACGGTGATGTTACAACTGACTTCGTGAAAACCGAGGTACCCGGTCTCACGGCAGGATACGGAGATTCGGGCGACCGTCACAGCGGTTGCATTTCGGGATGGAGAGAGCTTTCAAACGGAGATATTTATCTAACCGTATACGGTCAGTTTAAAGACGACAACACACTTTGTCCGTATTTCAGAGATGAACGTGACTACGACTTCTATCTTTACAGAACATGGGCACTAGTTTCCCACGATAAAGGACACTCTTTCTCTTTTGTCGGTACAATAGCCGACTGTCAAACTTATCCCATAGCCGATGTAAACGCAGAAGGATATTGCGAGGCTGACCTTGTCGAAGTCGAAAAAGGCCACCTTGTATGTATTCTTCGTACGGGAGGACACGAAATATATTCGCCTCTCTACTGCACCCACTCACATGATTTCGGCGCAACATGGGAGGCACCATACGAAATATGCTCATGGGGAGTTCTTCCGAGAATACTCAAAATGACCGACGGTACGCTTGTTATCGCGTCGGGACATATACATAACATTTTCCTTTTCTCAACCGACAACGGCAAAACGTGGAGCGAGCCTTATATTATAGAAGAATGCGACGGAAAATGGGGTAGAAGCACATCGGGCTACACATCCCTTTTCGAATGCGAGCCCGGTGTACTGTCAGTTGTATATGATGACCCGAAAGAGGAGCTTGCCAATGGCAATGCCGAGGGCCATGTAAGAAAAGTATATTCCGCTCTTTACAGAATTGATAAAGAACAGTAATTCAACCCGTCGGCACATTAAGCGTCACGGTGACCTGTCGGAACATTCGTTATATTCTTAACGAACTCCGATATTCTCCAAAGTTGAGAGGGCTTATCGTCCCGAAGCCATGCGTTTTCGTATTTTTCAAGCCAACAGTTAAAATCGGCTTGAAGTGTATCGGCGTCGGTATAGCCCTTTTCTTCGTTTACATAAAGGTATAGTCTGTTCATAAGCGCAACGGCATTTGCGGCAAGAATCACATCGTACACCGCCGAGTTATCGGAATAAGCCTTGAGCTTTTCAGCCTCGGCATTGCACATTTCGATATGACGTTTTGCGTCCTCCGCAGTCAGCGAGCCGTCCTCACTGTATTTAAGTTCGGTTTTTCTTCCTTCAAGGCAATTTGCGCTGTGCCACATAACAAATCTGAACCAATCGGCGGAAAGCTCCGCTCTTGAAATGTTGCATATTGAATCGGCAATATTCACGTCGTCAAAACCGTAAAGCAGTTTGCTTGCGGTTTTTTTGAAGTCTGCATCAAGTTCAATATCGATATTCCATCCTTTTTGGGCTCCGAACGTCATGCCGAACAGGTTACAGTTAAAACTGCAAGGATGGCCGAAGTCGCCCCAGTTTGTGTTTAAAATACCGAGAGCTCCGTACTTCTTTCCGAATGACGAGAATGTGGATATGTTGTCCGCCGATGCCTCGATATTCTCAGCAAACTTGCTCCACGAAATCGTGCCGGGGCATATAATTTGTTTAAAGCCGAGATCGCTGAACATTTTCGGTATCCATTCGGGTGTATGGCCGTAATTCCAATTCAGAATAACGGCATCTTCGGGCAGATTTTTCTTGGCAAGCTCCGTGCGAGACATGCACTCATCTCCCCAAAGCATTACCTTCTTTCCATGCTTCTTTAAAATGTCAATCAACTGATTTACATGATGGAAGTATGCCTCTCCCTTATCACGTCCTCTGTTCTTGCCGTTGCACAAATCCATTGTTTCGTCACAGCAAATATTGAATTTGTCGGTTCTGAAAAGAGGTATATACTGTTCAATCATGCTTCCGATAACCTTAATGGTTTCGGGATTGTATACGTCAACCGTGTGATGCCACTGTCTTTCCATCCAATAGTTCGTCGTGAGTTTGTGCTCTCCGAGTTCGCATATACTGCTGTACTTTTCGCTTTGAAGGAGAGTGAACAGATGACCGAAGGTAGAAAGGCTCGGTATAAGCTCTATAAAGCGGTCATTGCAGTATTCGTCAAGTTCTATAACCTCATCGGCACTCAGCGCATCGTCCAAAGAAATTATTCCTTCAAATTCTTTGAACATGAAAGCATCTTCAACATAGAGCTGAAGTGAATTAATTTTATAATATGATAGCATATCGGCTATCTTTTTGAGCTTCTCAAGGCTGTTTACCCTTCCCCTTGTTATGTCCTGATAAAAGCCTCTGTAGCCGAAATCGGGGTTATCCTCCACCGTACAGCATGGTATTTGAACTCCGTACTCTTTAATCAGCTGACGAAGGGACTGTATTCCGTAGAAAGCGCCCGCAGCACCGTCGCCTTTAATAACGGCACTGTCGGCACCGATATCAAGAGTATATCCTTCACTCTCTCCCGTGCCCGTAATGTAAATGCAATTGCCGCTCGGTTCTCCCGACGAAAGCATTACATGACATCCGGTCATGCTGGATATTTCGCTTGCGAGCGCAGACGATGCTTTTCTTACTCTCGCATCGATTTCCGAAGGGATAAACACCGA
>CAZCSZ010000117.1:0-4544 GCA_964501305.1 uncultured Ruminococcus sp. | reverse complement strand
TTACCGAAAGGATAAGAGAGCGCCTCGGCACAAAAAAACGTATGTATCTTGTTGTCCCGGAACAAGAGGTGGTTCTCCGTGAGGCGAGTATATGCAGAAACCTACCCGCAAGTTCCGCACTCTCACTTGAAGTTGTCAGTTTCAAGCGTCTTGCAAACACGTTTGCGCGTGCTGAAGGTGGCCTTACATATAATTACACAGGAGAAGGAAAAAAAACGCTCCTTATGTGGAGCGCCATTACATCAGTTCTAGATTCGCTCAAAGTGTACGGAAACGACAGAGGACGCGAGGACACCTATGTAAAACTCATGTTGGACACCGTAAAAGAACTTAAACTCAACGGCATTACGCCGGAAGAACTTGATGCCGCCTACACTGAGCTTGAAGGTGAAAAAACCGAAGGCCTTAAAAACAGACTTCACGACCTTGCTTTGATTTATGCCTCATACTCTCATTTAAGGGACACAGATGACTCGGAAGACCTTGATGACATGATATCGAAACTGTGCGATGCTCTTGACGGCAGTGACTTTTTCAAGGGCACATCGGTTTTTATTGACTCGTTCTATTCGCTCACAAAAGCAGAGTGTGAGACTGTCAGAAAAATAATGATGAAGGCAGACGATGTATTTATTACATTTACTCTCTCCGACGACCCCGATGACGTTCAGTTCAAGCATATAAGAAAGTACTTCGGTAATCTTTTGAAATACGTTCCGCAAGATGCCGATTTCGACTGTGTCACGCTGTCGGGCAGTTACAGAACAGATAAAAAAGCCCTTGTATCAGTAAGGGACAAACTTTGGCGTTTTTCGGAATCCGACTGTGAAAACGATACATCTGTCAAGATACTGTCTTGCAAGGACAGATACGAAGAAGCCCGTGCAGTGGGTGCGCTTTGCGAAAAATATGTTCATGAGGGCGCAGCCTACTCGGAAATCGCGATTATCGCGAGAGATATCGAAAAGTACCACGGCATTCTCGACTCACGTCTTGACTCGCTCAAAATACCGTATCATCTGTCGAAAAGATATAATATCACCCTTCACCCCGCCGTGAAGCTTGTCAACGCCCTTCTGAAAACGGTTTGGACGGGTTTTTCAAGGGAGGCCGTCATATCGTGCCTGAAAACGGGACTGTGCAATATAGATGAGTTTGAGTGTGCAAGTTTTGAAGAGTACACCGCAACGTGGAATATAAGAGGAGCATCCGCCTACATTTCCGACGAAGCGTGGAGCATGAATCCCGGCGGCTTTACGGTCAAAACAAATGCATGGTCCGATAAAGTACTTCTTGATGCAAACAAAGTCAAAGCTCACCTCAAAAAACCTCTTTCAATTATAAAGGATGTATTCGAAAAAGGCGGGAACGTCACAGAGGTTGCCGGCGCCGTCTACCGTATACTCGAAGATCTTGACGTGTACAGCTCACTTTGCAAGCAGTCACTCGACCTTGCGGTGTGCGGCAGAGAGGAAGAGGCGGAGGTATGCGACAAGGTGTACGGACTTATAATGGATACACTTGACCTTATGGTCTCCGTAATACCCGATGTTGTAATTGACCCCGCACGTTTCTCAAGACTGTTTTCGACTGTCGCTTCTTCTTTTGATACGGGAAGCATCCCTTCCGGAATTGACGTTGTTACCCTCGGCAGTGCCGACGGAGTTCGCTGCGAGGCGGTGCGTCACGTCATACTAATCGGCTGTATTGAAGGGGAATTTCCGAAAACGGTAAACGATACGGGATTCTTCTCGGATGCGGACAAAGCCGCCCTTGAAGGATGCGGAATAGTTCTGCCGGAAAGCACAAAGGAGTTGACCGGAGAAGAGCTGTTCAGATTCTGGAGATGCGCCTGCCTTGCAAGCGACAGTCTTACCGTTACGTTTTTGCAGTCCGACGGCGGGAAAGTGACATCTCCCTCGGTCGGAGTCAAGAGAATATGTCGACTTTTGAATACCGAAGCCGAAAACTATACCGATTTTGCAAGATGCAATTCGGTATGGAGCGTAGAGAGCGCCCGTGACAGAGCTTACGTCACAGACTGCGTGTCTGAGTACGAAGCAATAAAAGCTCTCTCCGAAACTTTCCCCGAAATAGGAGATATCGGCTGTTATTCGGGCTCTCTTTGTGCCGATGAAGAAACTATTTCCGAGGAATGTCTTGCGGAGTACAGAGAAAAACTCCACGGCGGAAAAATACCGCTTACTCAGTCTCGTCTCGACAGTTTTTCCGGCTGTAGATTTTCATATTACATGAAATACATAGTCAAGCTCGGAGAACCGAAAAAAGCATCTGTCGGTGTTCTCGATATCGGTAATATGATTCACAGAATACTTGAGCTGTTCTTTGCCGAAACGAAAGGCAGGCAGTTCCCTCTTGAAAAAGACGAATCCGAAGCTATAACCGACAGGATAATCGAAGAATATATAAGCGGCATTATGAACGGGTGCAAGGCAAGCCCAAAACAGCAATATCTGTTCGCGAGGCTTCGTACATCGGTGCTTGTAATGATTGAATCTCTCATGGAGGAGTTTGCTCAAAGCGATTTCAGACCGTATAAATTCGAACTTGAATTCGGATTTGATTCTCCAAGCAAACCCATACCACTTGAATTCAAAGCATCAAACGGTGCCTTGGCGTACCTTTTCGGAACAGCGGACAGAGTTGACACGTATGCAAAAGACAACGAAGTATACGTAAGGGTCGTTGACTATAAAACAGGCAAAAAGCAGTTCAAAATGTCCAATATCAAAAAAGGACTTAATCTTCAGCTTCTCGTATATTTGTTTACTCTTTGGAAAGGCGGAGACTGTGCGTTCAGAAGAGAAATGACGCCGAACGGCGAAACGGTAGTGCCCGCCGGTATGCTGTATTTCAGTGCTGCGCCCGATTCCTTCAAAAGCAACGGTTATTTAGACGCCGACTCTGCAAAAAGACTCGCAAAGAAAAAAATCAGCAGAAACGGGCTTCTGCTCTCTGACAGTGATATTCTGACTGCAATGGACAAGAATTTAAAAGGAGAGTTTATACCCGACCCGTCCGAAAAGCC
The DNA here is from genome assembly GCA_964501305.1 of uncultured Ruminococcus sp. GTDB lineage: Bacteria > Bacillota > Clostridia > Oscillospirales > CAG-272 > RUG14199. Next base: position 1,495 of record CAZCSZ010000117.1, on the reverse strand, counting down.
GAAGAATACGGAAAATCGGGTATTTCGGACTCTTGAGGAATTCAATGAGCTGTACGGGCTCTGCGAAAACATTATAGGAGAGATATTGGACGAAATGAACAGCGGTGTTTGCTACGGTTCTCCCGACAGAACGCCGAATAACACTACATGTTCCTACTGTGCGCTGAAACCCGTTTGCCGTTTCGATTTTTCAAAGGAGGCAGATTATGAGTAATAACGGAATTCAAGAATTAGCCCATACGGTAAAAGAGAAGAAATTCACAAACGCCCAGCGCGCCGCCATAGCGTATAACGGAAAAGGCCTCTTGCTTTCTGCGGGTGCGGGCAGCGGTAAAACCGCAACTCTTACCGAAAAAGTCTGCCGAATGGTATGCAATGAAGATTCGCCGGTTGACCTCTCAAGAATGATTATAGTTACTTTTACAAAGCTTGCGGCAAGCGAACTGCGTGAAAGAATAGGCAAGGCAATAAACGAAAAACTTCGGGAAAATCCGAAAAGCAGATACCTTGCAAACCAGCTTGTTGCTCTTGAAAGCGCACAGATATCGACTATAGACAGTTTTTTTTATAAGATAATCAAACCGTATTTTTCCGTTCTCGGTCTGCCGCCGTCCTTCAAAATAATGGAGGAGGCAAACGGTGAGCTTATAAAAGAACGCATCATGGAAGATTTGATCGATGAGAGCTTCGAGAAGGGCGATAAAAGCTTCTTTCGTCTCGCAGACTCGCTATCGGGCTCAAGAGATGAAAAATCGCTTATAAACGCAGTTATAAGGATTCACAAGGATATGACAGCAAAGGGCTATACTTCGGAAAAACTTCTCGAATGGGCAGGCGAAATATCGGGGACATACGGTGATGACTTCTTCACGTGCCCGCATGGAATAATGCTTCAAGAGCAACTTCTTTCAATTGCATCGCACTATTATGATACTTTTTCTTATATTGAAAGTGAGCTTGAGAATTATCCCTTCATCAAAGAAAGATACTCAGAAACAGTAAATGCGGCAAAACAATACGCCGAATTGCTGTCGGATACCGCACACAAAGGTTACGGAGAAGCAAGGACGGCACTGCAATCGTATTCTCTGCCGTCGCTCAAGAAATTGCCACCTGAAGAAAAGAACGCCCTGTCGAATTACACTTCGAAAACAAAAGATGCATTCAAAAAATCTGTTGACGACTTAAAGAACGGCGCTTTTTTCGCAGATGCCGATATGCTCACGGAAATACGCAACGAAACCTCCGCGGTTTGTATTGCTCTCTCCGAGCTGATAGGTGAATTTTCAAAGCGGTATGAGGACGAAAAAAAAGACCGCGCCGCAGTCGATTTCTCCGATTTGTCAAGATATGCTCACCGACTTTTCTGCAATCCCGACGGCACCCCGACTGCCGCCGCTGTTGAATTTTCCGAAAACTACGACTGCATTTTTATAGATGAATATCAGGATACAAACAGGATTCAGGACGATATATTCACCGCCCTCTCATGTAA
>CAZCSZ010000116.1:0-4699 GCA_964501305.1 uncultured Ruminococcus sp. | reverse complement strand
GCTTTATAAATATTATGTTGGGATTATATCATCTTTTTTTGCCGTTGTCAATAGATTATTTTAAAAATCCGATTAATATAATTAATTACGGCTTGAACTGCGAAGCATACCGTGATAAAATATCTGTAATTGCAAGGCATACAGACAGGAGAAGATATTATGGAACCTATCGTATTGGAACCCATTTTGAAAAGCGCCTTATGGGGCGGAGAGAGGCTCATTCGCGAATACGGATTTGTCTTCGAATACCCTCTTGCCGAGGCATGGCTAATGTCTTGCTGCGAAGGTCGGCGTTGCTTTTCGGGCGGCGTTCCTCTTGACAACTCTGCGGCAGGAGAACTTTCGGGCATTATTATTAAACTTATTGATGCAAGAGAGAATTTGTCAATCCAAGTACACCCGCAAAGTTGTAGGCCAAACGGGAAAACGGAGGCGTGGTATATAATCGACTGTGAAGAAAACTCCGAAATCACCCTCGGATTTTCAAGAGATACTTCAAGGGATGAGGTAAGGGAACTCATAGAAAAAGGGCACCTGACCGATATACTTCAAACGGTTTCCGTTTCACCCGGCGATATAATCCTTGCCGAGGGCGGAGTTGTACATGCAATCGGCGGCGGTATACTGTTGTGCGAAGTTCAACAATGCTCCGATGTAACTTTGAGGGTTTATGATTACGGAAGGAAGGACAAAAGCGGGAATACAAGGGAACTGAACACAGAAAGTGCTCTTGACGTAATGAGCTATTCAAAATCAAATATAATCAAGACCCGCCTTGACAAAAAAGAGTGCCAATTTCCCGAAAACGGAATATTCGATTGCACCGCCGCCAATATAGAAGAACCGTATTCTATATATAATGAAGAAAAGAACACATCGGTAGTTCTTGCAAACGGCGAAGGATTGCTTGCCACAGGCAGCAAAAGCATACCGTGTAAAAAAGGCTCAAGCTTTATCATCCCCAAAAGATGCCATGCTGTCTTAAAAGGAAACGGTGTTGCTCTGATAACAACATCAAAGCTGTCGTTTTGAAGATAGTGTCAGTTGTAAAGCTCGGCAATGCAGCTTGCGGTGTTCCTCATCATTTCAACCGCGGACTGCGGAGAAACGATTTTGAGCTCTTTTCCGAATCCCATCACCCAGCCGAAAAACCTCGGGGAAATTTGCACGGAAGCATAAACCGTAAGCAAGTCCCCACTTTTATTAACGGTAATATCCTTTCCGAATCGGTCGATAAGAGCTCCCACTATGTTTTCACGGCACTCAAATCCGACGGTTACGGTTTCACCGGTAAACATATCGAACACGCCCGTGGAATACATATCCATGTCTGATTTTTTAAAGCATTCTTCTCCCTCTCGGGGACTGTTTGTCAGCTCTACTTTTTCCATCTTGTCGACTCTGTAATGTCTCATTTCACGGGCGTTTGAATCGTAGGCGGCAAGATAGTAATTCTCATCGTTCCATATAAGAAGCCACGGGCTTACAATGTACTTTTCTCCGTTTCGGCGGAGAACTTTTTCTTTCTTGTAATTCCAATTGAAGTAACCGAACTCAATCTGACGGTTTTCGCATATTGCATTGTGGATTACGTCCGTTGTACTGTAAATTGTTCTGTTCATTGTCTTTACACGGTCGTATATATGCACTTGCCTTGATAACTTTGCTCTGCTGTACTTGTCGCACAGTCCGCTGAGTTTACGAATCAGCGCGCGGCTTTTTGCGGAAGAAATAAACCTGGATGCCTGCACCGCATCCGCAAGCACTTTCAGCTCTGCGATTTCAAAATCACGGTTTCCGACAAAGACGCCTCCTCCGGGCCCTTTCACCGTTATAATGTCCATTCCGTAGAATTCAAGCTCGTCCAAATCTTCGTAAACGCTCTTTCTCTCCGCTTCGATTCCGTAATCGGACAAACGGGAAATAATCTCTTTTATACTCATCGGATGGTTTTCATCTGTGTTTTCCAGAAGAATATCACGTATTCTCATCAATTTGAGTTTTTGATGTGGGCGTCGGGGCATAATTGCACCTCCTTTATTAATATCCGCGATGTACGGGAGACTGTTTGTACACCCGCAAAGAATGATTCAACTATAGTATACCAAAAACTCGCCGAAAAAACAACACGCCGAACACAAGGAACCCAAATCATTCAAAAACAATCGTTATAGAACGAATAAGTACGTTTTATCGGACTTCTTTTTTTGCATAATGGTATTGAAAATCAAACCGCACAAAAAGGAGTGTATGAAAATGGAAAAACTTTCGGGAGTTATATTCTACGTAGGAGGATTCTTCGCCATCAGTGGGCTGATGTACGGAGCCATTGCAATTTTCGGTGTTGTTTGCTCGCGTATTCTGTTTTAACAGGATAAAAACGGGAATTGAAGACAAAAAAACTTGACAACCTTACTTTTTTATAATATACTGAAAGACGAAAGCAGGCCAGACTGCCGCGTATCATGTTGCCGAAAGGTATTGGTATGAGGAAAGTCCGGGCTTCACAGGGCAGAATAACGGATAACGTCCGCCGGAGGCGACTCCCGGGAAAGTGCAACAGAAATAAACCGCCCCTTTGGGGCAAGGATGGAAAGGCGAGGTAAGAGCTCACCGGCACTGTGGTAACACCGTGCAAATGTAAACCCTATTCGAAGCAACACCGTATGTGAGCGAGTTTTCTCGTGTTTGCCCGACACAGACTCACGGGTGGCTTGAGATATACAGCAATGTATATTCGAGATAGATGGCAGTCCAACGACAGAACCCGGCTTACCGACCTGCTTTCGCCTTTTCAGGCAAATTAACCGGCAGAAAATATGCAAAGTAGTACAACCGTGTTTTTTGCGTGTAATAACGGATTTGCCGATGTGTAAGCAAACGCGCAAAAGCGTCGATTCTCAAACTGTAATGTTGCCGTTTTGAAACGGCAACTTTAATTTTTTCCGTTATTATATCTAAAAAAACGTTTATATTTCGTTGACACAATTAAACATTTGTGATATACTAAACTCAGTTACAGTGTTTTTACGCTGTTAAATGATGAGAAGTTTTACCGAGGAGGATGTGGTGAAGCCGAGAATACTTATAGTAGCCTCCTCCAAGGGCGGCGTCGGAAAAACAACCGTGGCACTCGGTATAGCCAACGCCTTGTGCTTTGCGAACAAGAGAGTGTTGCTGTGTGACCTTGATTTCGACAACAAATGCCTTGATATGTTCATGGGCCTTGATGATATTTCGCTGTACAACATAGCCGACATAGCAATGAATTATGTTAATGCCGAAAAAGCAGTTGTCAGCAACAACGACGGCCTGTCTTTTGTCCCTGCTCCGGTTGGAATAACGGTCGGGAAAGGCGGCAGAAACAGCATTCCCGAAAAGGCTTTGATAGAAGCATTAAATAAGGTTATTTCGGTAAAACCGTTTGATTTTGTAATAATAGATACACCTGCGGGTAACGGAATATCGGACGTCGTTTCAAAGGCATTTCCTTTGTCCGAAGGGATAGTCGTCGCATCTCATCAACCCGCATCAAGACAAGGTGCCGAAAATACGGCGCGTCTCATGAGTGCAAACGGGATACGGACTATAAGACTTGTGATTACCGGATTTGAAGTTGATTCCGCATCCGACAATTCGAGAAGCGGCGTTATAGATATCATAGATTCCTCGAAAGCACAGCTGATAGGCGTTGTTCCCTATGACAGAGCTTTAATGCTCAGTCACGAAAAAGGTACGATGGCACCTGTCGCATCTTCCTCGTCAAAAGCTTTTTCAAATATCGTGCGGCGGCTGTGTGGCGAAACTGTTCCGCTGTTTACGGGGATTAATATTCGGAAATACAGAGTGTATTAAACAAGGGCGAAGAAAAGATAAAGGGAGGATTATTATGGAAATAGCACTTATTGCAAGCGACTCAAAAAAAGAATTGCTGACACAGTTCTGCATTGCTTATTGCGGAATTCTGTCAAAGCATTCGATTTGTGCAACCAATGTAACGGGCAAGTACGTTGCCGAAGCAACGGGACTCCGGATTGAAAGACTGCTTCCGGGAAATCAAGGCGGTCTCCAGCAAATGACATCGAGAGTTCAGTATAACGAAATAGATGTCGTAATTTATTTCCGTTCGGCAGAGGCACAGCCGACGTTTAACGGAAACGAGTATCAATTACTCCGCATGTGTGACCTCAACAATGTTCCCACGGCAACGAATATAGCGACAGCGGAAGTGCTTATTTGCGCCTTGAACAACGGCGACCTTGACTGGAGAGAAATCGTCAATCCGAACTCGGAATACAACCGAAGGAAGAGATCACGTTTTTATTGATTTAGGCATTACTGACGGTGAATAACGGGACTTGTCGGAACTTGTCCCGGTTTTCTTTATAACGGAGGAAACATGGTTTACAGAATACTTGCTCTCGGCGACGTTGTCGGCGAAGAAGGCACAAATTACGTGTGCCGTCCCGGATTTTTGTCGGGAATAAGAAATGAGCTTAAAGCCGATATTATAATAGCAAACGGCGAAAACAGTGCAAAGACCAACGGAATGACGGGAGACAGTGCGGAGAAACTGTTGTCTGCGGGCGTGGATATTCTGACCGGGGGGAACCATACATGGCAAAAAAGCCAGGTTTACTCTATGCTTGAAAGCGATTCGAGACTTATCCGTCCCGCCAATTTTCCGGGCATGGCCCCG
>CAZCSZ010000115.1:0-4708 GCA_964501305.1 uncultured Ruminococcus sp. | reverse complement strand
ATTGTAGAATACATTGCCGAGAAAAATGCGAATACGGGCGAAATTAACAGTGATATAATGAATGAAATCGAGAGTGAAGCTGCCAAGTGTTCAAAGAAGAAAGGCACATCTGCCGTTGACGAGGCACCGCCGACAGGCGGAGGCGATGAGGATATAATGTTTTGGAAAGCCGTTGAACTTGCCGTTGACAGCGGAAAGATTTCAACTTCGCTTTTGCAACGCAAATGTTCAATAGGATTCGGACGGGCGGCTAAACTTATAGACAGAATGGAAGAACTCGGATATGTTACTCCGCCTGAGGGACAGAAGCCCAGACGTGTTTTGATTTCAAGAGAAAGGCTTGACGAAATCAAAATGTCATCCGGGGCAACTTCAAAGCCCGAAGATGACGAGGAGTTATTCTGACAGTAAATATTATCGGAGGTCGGCATGGGTAAGCTGATTGTTATCGAAGGACTTGACGGTTCAGGCAAAAATACTCAAAGCGAGAAACTTCGGAGTTTTCTTTTTGACAGGAATGTCAATGTTAAAAAAATAGATTTTCCGAATTACGAAAGCGACAGCTCAACTCTTGTTAAAATGTATCTTTCGGGTGCTCTCGGTTCGTCGCCTGATGATACAAACGCATACGCCGCAAGTGCATTTTTTGCTTGTGACAGGTATGTCAGCTACGTTACGGGGTGGAAAGAGTTTCTTTCCGAAAAGGGAAATGTCGTTATAGCAAACAGGTATACGACGGCAAACGCTTATCATCAGCTGTCCAAAATGCCCCGTGAAACGTGGGACGGATTTCTTGAGTGGCTGTGGGATTTCGAATTTACAAAGCTCGGGCTTCCGAAACCCGACGTTGTTCTATGCCTTGCAGTACCGCCCGAAGTATCAAAGATAAATATTGAAAAAAGATGTCTTGAGAACAACGTTTCGAAGGATATTCATGAAGTTGACGGTGACTATCTGCACAGATGCTATGAGGCGGCAAAATACGCCTCCGATAAGCTCGGATGGCATATGATTCACTGTGTTGAAAACGGAAAACAGCTTTCAATTGATGAAATATTCGGTACCATTCTTAAAAAAATCGGAATCGATGAATTGTTGGAACAGGCATAGTTTTACGATAGCGAAAGGAGTATAAAATGGTTTATTTATTTCTTGCAGAAGGCTTTGAGGAAATTGAAGCTTTAACGCCTTGCGACCTCTTAAGAAGGGTCGGTGTTGAAACCGTTACGGTAGGTGTTACGGAAAAAACGGTTACCGGTGCTCATGGCATCCCCGTGACTGCCGATATCACAGCTGAAGAAGCGCTTGAGAAACTTGCTGTGTCAAAACCTGATATGATTATTCTTCCGGGAGGAATGCCCGGAGCATCAAATCTCGATGCATCACCCGCAGTAGACACTTTCATTGAAGAAGCGGTCAAATCGGATGCATATATTGCAGCGATATGCGCCGCACCTATGATACTCGGTAAAAGAGGTCTTTTGAACGGTCACGATGCGACATGTTATCCCGGCTTTGAAAAGTATCTCGAAGGTGCAAAATGTTACGATGCCGCTGTCGTTGTTGACGGTAACTTTATAACTTCAAACGGAATGGGCGGAGCACTTGATTTTGCCCTTCAAATTGTTGCCCTTTTGAAAGGAGATGCGGAAAGCGAAAAGCTTGCCGATTCCATAATGGCATGAATACGATAAAAAAGGACAAAGACGATATACGAAAAAAGTATATTGATTTAAGGAATTCCATATCCGTCAAAAGTAAGGCGGAAAGAGACCGTAAAATCTGCAAATACGCAATTTCTCTTGCCGGATACAGATTTGCCGACTGTGTTTTGATGTATGCGCCGACGGGAAGCGAACCCGATATAATGGCAATAGCCGAAGATGCTCTGAAAAAAGGGAAAAAAGTTGCTTTTCCGCGCTGCAATACCGAAAAGCATACCATGAAGTACCATTTTGTTACTTCACTTGACGAACTTATACCGGATTCATACGGTATAAGAGAGCCGTCGGAAAATCTTCCCGTGTACGATCCCCAAAGCGCCGAGGATGCTATTTGCTTTGTACCCGCTCTCGTATACGACAGAAAGGGTTACAGGCTCGGCTACGGAAAGGGATTTTATGACAGATATCTTTCTATGTTCAAAGGAAACACCGTCGGAATTGTATACAGTGAGTTTATTATTCCGCACGTGCCTATAGGCAGATTTGATGTAATGCTGAGAATATTGCTTACCGAAAAGGGTGTGACTGTTACAGGTGAAAATTAAGAATACTATCGGAGCTCCGCTGTTGCTGTCCGTTATATCCTCTCTTTTGATAGCGGTGAATTTCATTGATTTAACGGCTTTTTACATAGATGATAACGGTTATTTATCCAATATTGTTCTCCAGATTATTATTTTGGCAATACCTTCGGTTTTTTATGCACGAAGTCGTGGAATGAGGTATTTATCTCGGATGAGGCTTCGCCCTGTTAAAGCGGTGGACCTTCCCGCACTGTTTTACGCATTCGGATTTACGGTGTTCGGCGGGGCGCTCCTTTGCTTTTTGATGTACAGAATTATGCCTGATGCCTTTGCAGCATCGTCAACTGTCGGATATATTAACGAAAGCACATCATTTGGAAACGGACTTTATGCCATTATTGCGGTGGCAATTGTTCCTGCGGTGTGTGAAGAATTTCTGTTTCGGGGAATAATACTTACCGAATACGAGAGAAACGGGATACCGCTTGCGATTGTAATGTCATCCCTTACATTCGGGCTTATTCATTTTAATCCCGTGAGACTGCCCATATATTTTTATTACGGCATTGTACTGTCGCTTGTTCTTTATGTAACAAGGTCGCTTATTGCTTCAACGATAGTGCATATGGCAAATAATATATTCGTAATGTTCTTTGAAGTGTATATTTACAGAGCCGCTGTCAAGCAAAGCGGCGGGCTTTTGATGTTTTTCCTTATTTGTACAACGGCGTTCATTCTGTTTGCCTTTCTCTTTTTCTCGTTTTGCGAGAAGGCATACGCTGACTTATCAAAGAAGAATGTCGAAAGCGAGCACACAAGGCGAAAGAAACTTACAAAAGGGAATTACGTAACGGATGCTCTTCTGAACCCGATGTTTTTGATTTACATTATAATAACCGCCGTTGGAATATTTACGGCGGGCTGAGCGAATTTATATGAAAGGGTCACTGTTAGTGAAAACAAGGCAATGTCAGACGAAATTAAGAAAACAGGCGAAGACGTTGATAACAATATTGACCGAATATTAGAGGAAAGAAGAAAGTCAGCGGCAGAAAACGCCGCCGGACAGAAACAGCAGTACAGGGCTGTATTTCAGCCCGACTTAAAAAATCCTGCTTCAAACGGTAAAACCGCATCCGACGTCAAACCCGGGACACGGTACAGGAATGCTCAACCGATTGAACAAAAACGTGATGCCGTACCGCAAATTCCGAAAAGTCAGGCGCCCGGCAGTGTTTGCAGAACGAAAAACGGTATGCCTTCAAAACGTCCCGCAGACGGGAGAACACAAAGCGGAACTCCCGTAAGCCGAACTGCAAGCGCTGCCGAAAGGGCGCAAAACGGAGTACCTGTAGCCCATATTGCAAATACCGGTGAAAGAGCACGTCCTTATGTGCCGAAGTCCACATCGAAAAAATACCGTGATGACGATGACATCAAAATTGCCGTTTCGGGTAAACACAGCCGGAACGGTGACGGCGAAAAGACAAGAAAGACCGACATTGAAGGGAGAATTAAAACTCCCCCTAAAAAGAAAAAAGAGGATATTAATGAAAATGATATCGGCGGAAGCCTTGTTGTCAGTATGCTTCGTGCCGTTGTGTACCTTGTTGTCGTATCGGTCATTGCCGCTGTTTTGTCGATAGCTGTAATTAACGTCGGAAATGATGTTTATGCGTTTGTCAAAAATGATGACTCCATCGATGTTACAATTCCCGAGGGTGCAACACGTGAGGATATAGCTGAAATACTGTACGAAAACGGAGTAATAAAGTATAAGAGTGTATTTAAACTGTATGGATCAATTAAGCATATAGAGGATAACTTTGTTGCCGGAGACTACACGGTTACACCTATGATGAATTATAAAAGTCTGTACAATGAGTTTAAGGAAAAGCCCGTTTCGGGGACATCTTGGATTACAATTCCGGAAGGATACACCACAGACGAAATTATTGACCTTATGCTGTCTTACGACATAGGCGGCACGAAGGAAGACTATGTAAAAGCCATCAACGAGGATGAATACGATTATTGGTTTGTAAAGGAACTCGATGATGCCAAAGTTATGGAAAACGGCGAACGTTTCTACAAGCTTGACGGATATCTTTTTCCCGACACTTATGAATTTTATAATGCTTCTTCGGCTCATACTGTCATTAACAAAATGCTTCAGCGCTTTGACGAAGTTTACACCGATGTATTCAAGCAAAGAGCTAAAGAAGTGGGATTTACAACCGACCAGGCGGTGATTTTAGCCTCGATAATCGAAAAAGAAGCCGGTCACTCCTCCGATTTCAGAAACGTTTCGTCGGTTTTCCACAACAGACTTAATAATTCTGCAACTTTTCCGAGATTTGAAAGCGATGCAACGGCGGTATATGCCGTGACTCATATAACAGGCGAGAGACCCGAAGAAGTTACACATGAGACGATTAGCTATGACAGCCCGTACAATAC
>CAZCSZ010000114.1:0-4719 GCA_964501305.1 uncultured Ruminococcus sp. | reverse complement strand
ACTAATACTTTTGAGATGTGCGGGTTTTAACAACGTCGACCTTGATGAGTGTTTGAAGAAGGGAATAACGGTTATGAGAGTATCGGGGTATTCCCCCGAAGCGGTTGCCGAACATGCGGCGGCGCTTGCTCTTGCCGTCAACAGAAGAATTCATAAATCGTATATCAAAGTCAGAGAGAACAACTTTGCCCTGACGGGACTCCTCGGAAATAATTTTTACGGGAAATATGCCGGCATTGTCGGAACGGGAAAAATCGGCAAAGCAATGTGCCGTATATGCCGCGGATTCGGAATGAAAGTTGTGTGCTTTGACAAGGTACATGACCCGACGCTTGATTTCGCGGAGTATGTGCCTTTTGAAGAATTGCTCGAAAAGTCGGATTTAATATCGCTCCACTGCCCGCTGAACTCGGAAACATATCATATGATAAACAGCAATACGGTAAAACTCATGAAAGACGGGGTGATTCTAATAAACACCTCAAGGGGAGCGCTTATTAAGACGGATGACCTGATTAGCGGTATAAGGTCTTTGAAGTTTTCGGGCGTGGGGCTTGATGTATACGAGGAGGAAAACGAGAATGTGTTCGAGAATAGAGAGGACGATATACTCAAAAGCTCCGTAACGGCACGCCTTTTGTCCTTTCCCAATGTTATTGTTACCTCGCACCAGGGGTTTTTCACGAGAGAAGCACTTGAGGCTATTGCAAGGACTACACTTGAAAACGCACTTGCATTTGAGTGTGGTGAGACGGCAAAAGAAAATGTTGTGTGTACGGCAAATTGTTAAAAATCATCATGAACGGACATTGAAAGAAATTTTTTAATTCGGCTGTAAAACCGTGTGGATAACACAGCGCACCTGTGTCGGGTGCGCTGAATTATAATGCGTTTGATATATCCTCTTTTAAGTGCAGTTTTTACTTGATTTAACGGAGATTAAATGGTAGAATAGAAGAAGAATTAAGAAATCATGGAGTAATCAATGGAAAATCTTCTTGTAGTTGACGGAAACAGCATACTTAACAGGGCATTTTACGGTATTCGCCCTCTCTCTACCAAAGACGGAATACCGACAAATGCCGTCTACGGTTTTATCACAATACTGAAAAAGCACATGGATGCACTCAAACCCGATTATGCGGTATGCGCTTTTGATATGCATGCACCGACATTTCGACATAAGTATTACGAAGGATATAAAGCGACACGTCATGCGACACCCGAAGATTTGCTCTTGCAAATGCCGTGGGCACACCGAGTTGCCGAAGCGCTTGGCTTTTGTGTTATCGAACTTGAAGGATACGAAGCCGACGATATTATAGGGACCGTATGCGATGCCGCCGATTGCAAAGGCGATATTCACTCATTTGCTCTGACGGGCGACCGCGATTCCCTGCAGCTTATAACCGACAGGACATCGGTAATCCTTGTAAAAACCAAAGAAGATATTATATACACGCCCGAAAAGTTCACCGAAGAATACGGAGTCACACCGCACGAATACATTGACGTGAAGGCACTGATGGGGGACAGCTCCGACAATATTCCCGGTGTTAAGGGAATCGGAGAAAAGACGGCGTTTAAGCTCATAGCGGAGAATAAAAGTCTTGAAGGTGTGTTTGGCGGTTTGGATAATTTGTCCGTCGGACGTTCGGCAAAGGAAAAGCTTGCCGCGGGCAAGGACGACGCTTTTTCATCAAGATATCTTGCGACCATAATCAAAGACTGTCCTATCGGAAAAACCGTTGAAGAGCTGAAAACGGACGGCATTAAGAAACGTGAACTGTCCGATTTGTTCTTACGTCTTGAATTTTCGGGTCTGTATCGGAAATTTGATTTTGACAATGACAAAGAGGAGACACCGACTGATGCTTTTTCGGCGCCTGAGTTTACGCTGTCCGACGGAGATGAAAAGCTCGGAGACACCGTTTTTGCCTATGCACACGGCGATATGCTGTATTTATCCGACGGAGAGAACAATATTGTCTTGCCGATAACGAAGGGCAAAGAAATAATATCCTCAAAGAAGGTAATCTGTCACGGTTATAAAGAACTCCTGAGAAAGACGGGTACTGATTTTGAATGCGTATTTGACACGCTTCTTGCCGCATATTTGCTTGATTCGAGTGCAGCCTCGTATTCTCTCGACAAGCTTCTTTTCGGCTATTTAAAGCTCTCCTGCGAGACTATAGAGGGCAATATCGGGTGCTATGCCTTGTCACTGTTGTATCCTGTGCTGTCGAAAAAACTCAAAGAGGCCGGTTCGGACGAAATACTTCAAAGTATTGAAATCCCTCTCTCCAAAGTGCTTTACGGCATGGAGGAGTACGGCATGATGCTTGATGCCGAAGGACTTGAGGATTACGGGAAGGAACTTTCTGCCGCAAGAGATATTACGGCAGAAAGGGTATACTCGGCGGCGGGGCACAAATTCAATATTAATTCTCCGAAGCAGCTTGCAACGGTTCTCTTCGAGGAAATGGGGCTTCCCGTTGTCAAAAAGACGAAGAGCGGATATTCCACAAATTCGGAAGTGCTTGAAACACTGAAATATCACAGCCCGATTGTCTCCGACGTTCTCGAATACAGAAGGCTTGCAAAACTGATTTCCACTTATACGGACGTTTTGCCCACACTGACCGACTCGAAATCGAGAATTCATACAAGTCTAAACCAAACGGGAACGGCAACGGGCAGACTTTCGTCAAGTGAACCCAATCTTCAGAATATTCCCGTGAGAGGGGAACTCGGAAAAGAGATACGTAAGTATTTCGTTGCGGGAGAGGGAAATGTACTTATAGATGCCGACTATTCTCAAATCGAACTCCGTGTACTTGCGAATTTGTCCGACGATTCCAATATGAAAGAAGCTTTTCTCAGCGGAAAAGATATTCATACGGCGACGGCATCACAGGTTTTCGGCGTGTCGGAACTGATGGTTGACTCGGAACTCCGCAGACGTGCAAAAGCCGTAAACTTCGGCATAGTCTACGGAATAGGTGCGTTTTCGCTTTCTCAGGACCTCGGTATATCGAGAAAACAGGCGGATGATTACATTGAAAGTTATCTTGCAACGTACCCTTCGGTGGATAAATATTTGAAGGATACGGTTGAGAGGGCAAAAGAGGACGGTTATACGCTTACGTACTTCGGTCGAAAGAGACTTATCCCCGAACTGTCCGCATCTAACAGAAATCTGCGTGCGTTCGGCGAAAGGGTTGCCATGAACAGCCCGATTCAGGGAACTGCCGCCGATATAATCAAAATTGCGATGATAAACGTTTCGAAAGCTCTGGCCGATGCGGGTCTTAACGCAAGACTGATTATGCAAGTGCACGACGAGCTTATAGTTGAATCGTCGGTTGAAGATGCCGAGAAGGCGTGCGAAATACTTAAACACGAAATGGAAAGTACGGCAGATTTCGAGGTGCCGCTCACGTCAGAGGCAGGTATCGGTTCAAACTGGCTTGAAGCAAAGGGATAAACAACTTATTATCCGTTCTTCGGCGGAATAGTCTTCGTTACATATAAGTTTCAAAAGAGAATTAAAGGCGTTCGAAAGGACGCCTTTTGAGTTAAAAAGACGGTCTAACCGTATTTTCGAGTGAGAATGTGTGCGGCATATTTAAAATTTTCTGTAAACGTGATTTTTTTGGAAAAAGGTATTGACAAACCGAAATAAATATGGTATCATAATAATGCAAATGATAATTATTATCGTTTTGAGAGGAAAATGAAGTGGTTCACAAACGAAGTAAGAAGCGCGAGGCGATTCTCGAATGTGTACGCTCCACAGATACGCATCCGAGTGCCGAGTGGGTATATGAGAGACTTAAAAGTCAAATTCCCGATTTGTCACTTGCGACTGTTTACAGAAATCTTGCCGTATTCAAAAACGAAGGTATTATAGATTCTTTGGGAACGGTGGACGGAACGGAGCGCTTTGAAGGGAATACCGTCCCGCATACACATTTTATTTGCAGAGAGTGCAACTCGGTAATAGATGTAGATGTAGATTTGCCGACAGTCATTCCCGAACTTGTCACATTCGGTACTGTAGAATCGGTGTCGTTGACGTTTACAGGTGTTTGTAACAGCTGTGCTATGAAGACAGCTGACAATAATAAAGAATAATTTTAATTAAATCTTGGAGGATTATTATGAAAAAGTATGTATGTCCCGTTTGCGGTTATGTCCACGAAGGTGACCTTCCCGAAGGTTTCAAATGCCCTGTTTGCGGTGTTGACGGTGAGAAATTTAATGCCGTTGAAGGCGAAATGACACTTGCGGCAGAGCACGTTTTCGGAATCGGTACAAAGCTTGATGGTGTATCCGATGAGGATAAAGCGTTTATCATCGACCAACTCAAGGCTAATTTTAGCGGCGAGTGCAGTGAAGTCGGCATGTACCTCTGCATGGCACGTATAGCACACCGTGAAGGTTTCCCCGAAATCGGTCTTTATTGGGAAAAGGCGGCTTATGAAGAAGCTGAACATGCGGCGAAATTCGCAGAACTCCTCGGTTCCGAACTTGAACCCAACATGACTGAGTCGACAAAGAAAAATCTTGAATGGCGTGTTGAATGTGAATTCGGTGCAACGGCAGGTAAAGTCGAACTTGCGAAGGTGGCTAAGAAGAACAACCTTGATGCAATTCACGATACCGTTCACGAAATGGCACGTGACGAAGCAAGACACGGCAAGGCTCTCAAGGGTC
>CAZCSZ010000113.1:0-4733 GCA_964501305.1 uncultured Ruminococcus sp. | reverse complement strand
TATACACTCGATGATATGAGTGAGCTGTTCGAACATTGCCTCCCGTATCTCGCCAGAATTAACGGTAATAATTGCAGGGAGTCCGTTCAAAAGATTGCGCCCTCTGACCTCCATCATTCCTCTATCTGCCGCGGGATGAACGCTTCCTATGCTTTTCTTGAGATATTCCGCCGTAACCTCTCCTATAAGAACATTGTATTTTTTCTTTATGTAGGACACAATGGCATCGTCAAGTTCGTCGCCCGCAACACGCAAAGATGTGGAAAGTACTATTCCGCCGAGACTTGTCACGGCGACCTCAGTAGTTCCACCACCGATATCTACAATCATGCTCCCCCTTGCGGACTCAACTTTAAGTCCGGAACCTATAGCCGCCGCAATAGGCTCTTCAATAAGCCCGACACTCTGCGCTCCCGCTTCGAGAGTTACATCCTGAACTGCCCTCTTTTCAACTTCCGTTACACCGTAGGGGACGCATATCATAACTTTGGGTCTGCTGAATATCGTATTGCCCGACACTTTCTTGAAGAAATGCCTCAGCATTTGCGTTGTGAAATCGAATTCCGCAATTACACCGTCTTTCAGGGGTCTCATGGCAATTATGCTTCCCGGCGTTTTTCCGAGCATCAGTTTCGCCTCGTTGCCGACGGCAACTACTTTTTTTCCTCTCGCCTCAACGGCGACAACCGAAGGCTCCCTGAGCGTTATTCCTTTGCCTCGGACGTACACAATCGTGTTGGCGGTACCGAGGTCTATTCCTATACTTTTACTCATTGTCTATCCTTTCTTCACCGCAAGCGGCGTTTGTCTTATATTTAAATACGTTAGTATATTATCCTTCTTCAAACAGCGTTATGCCGAACCTCGGCAATATTTCGCATACTCTGCAAAGCGGCAACCCTATGACATTGAAAAAATCACCGTCGACCGAAGTCACAAATGCTCCCGCCTTGCCCTGAATGGCATAAGCACCCGCTTTGTCAAGTCCTTCTCCGCTTTCCGCATAGCCGTGTATATCCGTCTCGGAAAGTTCTCTCATATAAACAGCGGTAGTAACGGTTTCACTCACTGTTTCGATTCCGTCGGTAACGGTTATCCCCGTATGAACAAGATGCCCTCTTTTCGATATTGTACGGAGCATTCTTTCGGCGTCGGCTGTATCTTTCGGTTTTCCGAGGAGCACTCCGTCGACTTCAAGAGCCGTATCGGCACCTATTACAACGAAATCCGCCGTGGCGCCCTCATTCTCCGACATAACATCATGCAGTACGGCCTCTGCCTTACGCTTTGAAATTATGCGAACCGCCTCGGCGCACGGTATATCATTTCCGACGTTCTCGTTCGCATTTGAAACTCTGACTTCATGGTCAAGTCCCGCAATATTGAGAATTTCATGCCGTCTCGGAGATTTCGATGCGAGAATAATTCTTCTGCTCATATGTATTACCGCTGCGTTAAATTCCGGTTGAACCGAATCCGCCCTCTCCTCGTTTTGTGACGTCAAGCTCATCTGTCGTTTCAAATATACCTTTATATACCGGAGTAAAAATAAGCTGGGCTATTCTGTCTCCCGGAGACACCTTGAAGTCGTTTTCGGAATGGTTTCTGAGCGGCACTTTGATTTCCCCTCTGTAGTCGCTGTCTATAACACCGACACAGTTTGCGGGCGCTATTCCGTGCTTTGTCGCAAGTCCGCTTCTGGCGTAAATCAAAGCCGATGCGGTATTATCCTGCATTGATATTGCAAGCCCCGTCGGTACAAGAACCGTTTCTCCCGAGCGAATCGTCAGTTCGGCATCTCCCGCATAGCACAAATCACAAGCGGCAGCTCCCGCCGTTGCATATTCGGGAACACGGGCATCTTCTCTTAATTTTTTGATTTTAACTTTATAATTCATCTTATTCTGCGTTCCTCCGGGCTATTTAAGTCTTCTGATTTCATTGTTATTCGGAGCTTTTCCGTATGTGTACGCATCTATTACACGGTCTATTTCGTCTTTGCTTTCAAGCGAGAATATAAAATGGTACCTGTCAGTCGGATACGTTGCCATGTAAGACATTCTATCCGCCATGTAAATCGGGAAAGGATTGTATATTATGTTAGAACAGTCCGAAAGTCCCGCTACTCCGAAGCGTCTGCCCGTTCTGTCCGTCATTTCGGTGCGGCATACAATCCCGTCGCACATTGCATTCTTCGTCTGCGCCGCCTTCTTTTTTGCAAATCGACCGCTACGTCCGCCGTTTCCTTTAAAGGAACACACTTCGCCGCCGTTTGACATCATACAGCGCATGGTGTGCATGAGCGGGAGTTTCCCGTACAAGACAACTGATGACTCGCCTCCGATTTCCGAGAGAAGTCCGAGCGGCGCCTCTGGCGAAATACATACACTGTCAAAGTAACATTCTAATGCCGACGCCGCATAAGAGTTGAAAATATTGAGTCTGAATGACGACGCACGGCGAAGGCCGAGTTGCTTTGCGAAAAGCGCTTCTCCGAAGCCGTGTACCAACACCTCTCCCCTGTAGTCCGCAAGCATTTTTCCGTACTCCTCAATGTTACGGTCAAACATCAAAGGCGGGAGAGATACGCATATTTTTTCTCCGTCGGCGTACTTTGCCTCGTGTATCGGTATGTATATCCTGTCAAAAAACGAAATCGCTTTTTCGCTTATCTGTTTAACGCTTAAAACCTCCGAAGTATACACGGGAGTTTTTTTCCCCGCTTTTTTTCTCTCTTCAAGAGACTTCGGAAACATTGGATTTTCAAGCGGCTTTTCGACGCTTAAAGCCTCACACGCTTTCCTTCTGAGCGAATTAATCTCAGATAGCGTGCAAAACGCTCCGCTGTCTGCACAAAACACAAACTCATCCAAAACGAAAGGAGTATCTCCGAGCCTTGAAACGCTCTTTTCGGCCGCCTCTTTACTCATGGCTTTTCCGTTTTTATCTTCGGTAACCGTATTTCCGAACACTCTCTCGGTGCGGTATTCCGTTTTGAGAGAAAGGCATGCCCTCTCACCGATTTTAAGTGTCAGCTCCGCTTTTATCGGTGCTTTTCTTGTGACTTTGTCGAATTTTTGTCGGTCATTTGCAAAATATGCCTCGCCATCAGCCCTGACTCCGAGCATACCTTTGTAATTTCCGTCAAAATAACCGCTTGTAAATTTCCCTCTGTTGAATAGTTCAAACAGCAATCTTGTTTCCTCGAATGTTGCATTTCTGTTTTCGTCAAGCAGCTTTCTGTACACCGACGTCACTCCGTAAACGTATTCCGCGCTCTTCTGTCTTCCTTCGATTTTAAGCGATGAGACTCCCGTCTTTATGATATCCCGAATACGTCCCGCAAGACACATATCGGCAAGGCTGAGCGGATATCTGTTTTTAACACCCGGCATACCGAGCGGCAGTCTGCACGGCTGTGCGCATTTCCCTCGGTTTCCGCTTCTTCCGCCCATGGCGTAACTCATCATACACTGTCCCGAAAACGAAACACAATGCGCTCCGTGAACAAACATTTCTATTTCAATCGGAGAGTGAAGGACAAGTTCTTCAATTTCCGAAAACGTCATTTCCCGCGGACAAACCATTCTCGAAAACCCAAAGGTCGAAAATGCTTCGGCATCAAGCGACGAGTGACCCGACAGCTGAGTACTTGCGTGAATTTGCGCTTGCGGTATATATTTTTTTATAAGGCTTGCAAGTCCAATGTCGGCAACTATAAAAGCCGTGGCACCGCACTCATATAGTTTTTCCGTTAGACTGAGGGCACTGTAGAGTTCCCTGTCACGCAGTCTTGTGTTGACCGTAATATATGACTTCACCCCGTATGTACCGCAAAGATTCACGGCATTTACGATTTCGTCTTGCGTAAAATTATCGGCCCTCATCCTGGCGTTGAAATCGGAAAATCCAAAATATACGGCATCCGCCCCCGCATCTATTGCGGCAACGAGCGCTCTGAAATTGCCGGCAGGCGCCAAGAGCTCGGGCAAAGCCCGATTCCGTTCTACCGTATTCTTCAAAGCACTCACCTCCGCACGGACACGGGGCCCGCCAAATATTCCTTTACTAAGCTGTACGCCTTGCGTTTAGCTCGGTTCATTTCGCCTTGCCCTTTGCCCGCTTTTTAACCGCCGGCTTGCTTTTTTCTTACTCTTTGCCCGTATTTCTTCCCAAGAGCTCATCAATAGCACGAAGCCTTGCAGCACGGGAATCGTTTTCCGCCGTTTCTTTGTTTTCCGTATTTTCTTCTGCCTTTTCCTCAACGGTTTCAACAGCGGATTCTTCCTTATCCGATGTGTCATTTGCCGCTTCGCTTGCGTTTTCGCCCTCAACAGGGTCGGTTGCCTCGCAATTCTCTCCGCTGAGCTCCGCTATTTTACGCTTCAGCTCGCAGTTTTCGTTACGGAAACGGCGAAGATTAGTGTCGTAAAGTGCTATCTGCGCCTCAAGATTTCTCGCTCTTTTTTCCGCCTTTACCTTGTCACTGTAGTAGGAAATAGCGCAAAGTATTGCGGCATCAAGGTTTGAACTGCGCTTCGTTGCGGCGGTAATATCCTTGATTTCTTTGTCGATTATCTCGACGACCGTATTGACGAATTCTTCTCTTTCGTCGGAAATGATAGCAAGCTGTACACCCGCAACTTCAATTTCATATCTTTTCTTATCCATCTTTTTTCTCTCCGTTCTGTTCTTTAATTCACGGCATAATGCGCCATTATATTATCTTATAT
>CAZCSZ010000112.1:0-4734 GCA_964501305.1 uncultured Ruminococcus sp. | reverse complement strand
AACATGCTCTTAATATAGTAATCAAGCTTCAGTACGTAAACGGGCGGCCTGTCGCAAAACTGTCGGATGACCCGTCAAAGTCAATGTGCCGTGACGGAGAGTATCTTGAGTACCTGAAACGTTCCGTTGAATTCAGGCTTAACAGAGAAAAACAGACAGATACGCCGTAAGCACCGTCGGCGACTGCTCAAAAGGAGAAACCAAGTGAATAGATTTAAACTTGTCGCCCCGTATAAGCCGACGGGAGACCAGCCGGAAGCTATTGAAAAACTCGCATCCGGAATTGAGTGCGGAATGAAGTATCAGACGCTTCTCGGTGTTACGGGATCGGGAAAGACCTTCACCATGGCAAACATAATCGAAAAAGTCAACAGGCCCACGCTTGTTTTGGCTCATAACAAGACCCTTGCCGCTCAACTGTACGGAGAATTTAAAGAAATGTTCCCCGAAAATGCGGTTGAATACTTTGTTTCGTATTACGACTACTATCAACCCGAAGCATACGTTCCCGGCAAAGATATCTATATAGAAAAGGATGCATCTGTAAACGACGAAATAGACAAGCTGAGACACAGCGCAACGTCGGCTCTTTTCGAGAGGAGTGACGTAATCATCGTGGCAAGTGTGTCCTGCATATACTCGCTCGGTTCTCCCGAAGAGTATTCTTCGCAAGTCATGGGCTTGCGTGTCGGGATGAATATAGACAGGGACAGTGTTGTCTCGCGGCTTGTTTACACGCAGTACGACAGAAACGACTTATCCTTCACAAGAGGCACATTCCGCATAAAAGGCGATACGCTTGAAGTGTTCCCAACAAATTCAAACGACACAGCGGTCAGAATCGAGTTCTTCGGCGACGAAATTGACAGGATAAGTGAAATAGAGCCGTTGACGGGAAAAGTTCGGCAATATGTCAACTATGTTGCCGTATATCCCGCAAACCATTACGTTGTATCACCCGAACACCGTGAGGAGGCATTTGCCGAAATCGAAGCGGAGCTTGAAGAAAGAGTCGAATATTTTAAGTCGGTCGGTAAAAACATAGAGGCACAAAGAATCGAGGAAAGGACAAGGTATGACCTTGAAATGCTTCGGGAAATCGGGTTCTGTTCGGGGATTGAAAACTATTCAAGAGTTTTCTCCCGGAGAAAACCGGGCTCAACACCCTATACGCTTCTTGATTATTTCCCGAAAGACTATGTGATGTTCATTGACGAGTCGCATGCGACAATACCGCAGGTTAAGGGCATGAGCGGCGGCGATAAAGCGAGAAAAACAAGTCTTGTCGAGTACGGATTCAGACTTCCGTCGGCATATGACAACAGACCCCTTTTCTTTGAGGAGTTCGAACAAAAACTCGGGCAGGTTATAATGGTATCCGCAACTCCTGCTGACTTTGAAAAAGAACGCTCCGAACAAATAGCGCAGCAGGTCATAAGACCGACGGGGCTTCTTGACCCCGAAATAGAGGTAAGGCCGGTTGCAACGCAGGTTGATGACCTTATAGGGGAAATCAGGATGACTGTCGGCCGAGGAGAGAGGGTTCTCGTAACCACACTCACCAAAAAGATGGCGGAGGATTTAACGGAATATCTTGATAGCCACGGTATAAAGGTCAAATATATTCATCACAGCATTGAAACGATGGAGAGAGTTGAACTTATAAGAGACCTCCGAAAGGGACTGTACGATGTTCTTGTCGGCATTAACCTTTTGCGGGAGGGAATAGACCTTCCCGAGGTAACTTTGGTTGCCATATTGGATGCGGACAAAGAGGGATTTTTGAGAAGTGAGACTTCACTTATACAGACTGTCGGACGTGCGGCACGTAATGTCGGCGGCAGAGTAATAATGTACGGGGATAAAATCACCGATTCAATGAGAGGCGCAATCGAAGAAACGAAGCGCCGCCGCAAAATACAAGCGGAATATAACGAGAAACACGGTATAACACCCCGAACGGTCAAGAAAGAAATCAGAGATACAATCACAGTAGCATCTTCTCCGGAAACCGCAAAATACGGAAGGGGAAAGAAAGTTGCTTTGTCGAAGAAGGAAATGCAGACTTCAAAAGAGGAGAAGAGTGCGGTTATAGAAAAGTTGCGTGCGGAAATGAAAGAAGCCGCCGCCGCTCTCCGTTTTGAAGAGGCGGCGTGGCTCCGTGACAAAATCCGAGAGCTTGAAAAGAACGGATAGTATCCGCTTGCATGATAAGGTGAAAAGGCAAGACGAAGCAGCTTGACCGTGTGAAACGGTTGCCGATGCGTTAAAATGGGGGCTATATTTATTACGCTTGAGCTGTCGGCGCTTGCCTGTCAAAACAGCCGAATAATACAGAGAGCCGAGGGCTATGTTGCCTTCGGCTCTCGTAATTGTAGCGGCTTTGTGGCCTTCTGACTGAACAGAGTTTCACGTCTGTCACGCTCCGCCTTCATCTGCTTTTCCATTGCGGACTGAATTTCGGCGGGAGGGATAATATTTTTGAGTTCAGCCCTTGATACTTTGATGCCCCATTGGTCTGATGCTTCGTCGAGGATAGTCGTCATTTTTCCGTTGATTGTATCACGGGATGTGAGCGTTCCGTCGAGTTCGAGCTCTCCGACAATATTACTAAGGGTGGTTGCCGTGAGGTTTTCGAGGGCGCTTATGGGATTTACGGTGCCGTAAGAATAGAGCTTGGAATCAAATACCTTGAAATATACCACGGTGTCGATTTGCATTGTGACATGGTCTTTTGTGATAACGGGTTGAGGCGGTGAATCAAGCACCTGTTCCTTCAGTGTAATCTTCTTTGCAACCCGCTCTATAAACGGGATTTTAATATGGAGTCCCGCTCCCCATGTTTTTCTGTATTTGCCGAGAAGTTCGAGGAGAAACTCGTTTGCCTGCGGCACTATAACGCAGTTTGAGCATATTACAACAAGCAAGAACACGATTATGGCTATGATTGCGCATGTCATTATTATATCTTGTATAAAGGCTTTGGCCTGTTTGATATAATAAACGCCGATACTTTGAGTTTCTCGTCCGCTATTTATACTGTGACTTGTTTTTTTCAGCACTCAAGTGCCTTGAGCATAATCTCTGCGCTCTTCACGTTGGTTGCAAGCGGAATTGACTGCACGTCACAAAGTCTGAGCAGTGCGGAAACATCGGGCTCATGCGGTTGAGCTGTAAGAGGGTCTCTTAAAAAGATAACGAAATCGAGTGCACCGTCGGCTATCATGGAACCTATCTGTTGGTCACCGCCTAAAGGGCCACTCTTCATCCTCGTGATTTTA
Organism: uncultured Ruminococcus sp.; assembly: GCA_964501305.1. GTDB lineage: Bacteria > Bacillota > Clostridia > Oscillospirales > CAG-272 > RUG14199. The sequence goes on along the minus strand of CAZCSZ010000112.1, from coordinate 1,453 downwards.
AGCCCTGTCTCGCCCATTATGAGCGTGCCTGTCGTACCTGTTGCGTAGAGTTCATTTTTTTCGAGAAAAGCTCTGTGCTCTTTCGCAATCTCAATCATGTCGTCTTTCTTCTTGTCGTGTGCTATCAGTGCTATTTTCATTTTAAACCTTCCTTTATTTGGATATATCTGTTTACTGTTGCCGGCTTGGTCCGAAGAAAAAGCCATTACGCCGATTTTCTCGGAGCAAAAAGCGCCTCGGGCTTAATAATCAAATCGAACAGAACACCGAGTGTGCATGTCAAAACAAGGCATACGGCAACAAACAGGTATCTGTTGATATTCGGGAAAAACGAGCTTATCAAAAGCATCGGAATTCTTTGAAGTATAAAGAAGCTGAACACGTGACGTCCGAAGAAGGAAAGGATTTTGTTTCTCGGACTGAGCCGTCTTGTCAAAGTTACCGTAGTAAGTGCGAAGAAAATACTTCTCAGGTGCAAAAAAAATCCGACGGACTTTGCAAGATACCATGTGACGGCAAATGCCGCCGTGAAAACGGACAGTACAATTATATATCCTTTGACGGACTTTGTCACTTTGTCGAATTTATCTTTGAACAGAGCGAACCACATACCCAGAGGGAAAACCGCAACGGTATCGTACCATCTTTCAGGCTTGTCCGCATACATCATAAGTAAAATGTAAAAAACAGTAAGGACACTGACGGCGCCGGCGCCGGCTTTATAGTTGTTTTTGAACACCGCAAATGAGATAAAGCACGCAAAGTACATAACGAAGGTTGCGAATATGTACCAGTTGCTGTTTCCGACCGTATCCCATGCGATAAGCGACAGAAAAACGGATTTGTGTGGGTAAATGTTGTTTGTTATAAGGTCGCAGATGAGGAAGAGGGCAACCGCAACATCGAATTTAATAAGAAGCGGCAGAAACCTTCTTTGTGGGAGGCGTAGAGCGTAATCTTTCTTGCTCATAACGGACGTCATAATTCCGAATCCCGAATAGAAGAGGAATGATACGACTATCAGTTGACCGAGTCCCGCCATTGCCTTGCACATTACATAGTCGACAAGGGAACCCCCGTTGTATTTTATATAGCCTCCCGCATGAAAGAAGATTATCATCATTACAAAGAAGCCTTTTACGGCAAGAGTGCCGTCTTTCGAAATATAATCGTCAACGGGCTCTTTTATTCCGACTTTCAAGCCGATAAACAAAAGAGCGACCATTGCGGCAAATACAAAAGACATATTTCCTCCGTGTCAAACGAGATATCTGCCCATCAAAACTCCCATGGCGGATGCCATCATAAGACCTCTTGTCCAACCGCTTGAGTCGCCGAGACAGTGGAGACCTTTTATGTTAGTGTTGAATTTGTCATCCATCTTTATTCTGTTGCTGTAGAACTTGAGCTCGGGAGAATAAAGCAGAGTTTCAATCGACGCAAATCCCGGCAC
>CAZCSZ010000111.1:0-4737 GCA_964501305.1 uncultured Ruminococcus sp. | reverse complement strand
AGCGCGACCTTGCCAAGGTCGAGGTGGCGGGTTCGAGCCCCGTAATCCGCTCCAGAGGGCCGCATTCGATGCGGCTCATTTAGTACGGCGTTATAGCCAAGTGGTAAGGCCACGGTCTGCAAAACCGTTATTCCCCGGTTCAAATCCGGGTGACGCCTCCAAAAATCGGCATTCTTCTAAAGTAGAATGCCGATTTTTTTGTTGCTCTTCACTAATATAGCAAAAACCGTTTTGGGATGGTGTAAATTACAACGTAACGGTTTAGTGGCCGGTAAGTTGCGTATCTTCGGTAATAAATACATAAATCCGGCATAGTTATTAAGAAGGAACATATACGTAAATCAGTTTGTGCAGGGGAGGGGAGAAACCGTTATTTTTAAAGTTGATTGCGATGTGCTTATTGCCTTTGATATTTGCCGAGTTCGTGCCTGATTTGGTAAGGGGATTTTTCGGATTTCCGAAAGTCCGGTATATCGCGCCTGCAATACATATCGTGGAAAACAGTTCGGGCAAATCAGTATTGATATAGCTCTTTTGAATGTATTTAATAGCAAATAATCTGAGCATTATATACAATTAAAGCGCATTAATACGACAAATAGTGTTAAAAATAGACAATTTTAATTTTTTTGTTGATTTGCTCTTGTCAACATGTAATTAACATGATATAATAAGCAAAAATATGACATAATGTATGTCAAAGTTAGGAGAACAATATGAAGTATTGTAACAAATGTGGAACTCAAATTAATGATGATGTAGCAGTTTGCCCCAATTGCGGCAATGTAGTACAGAATGCGGCGCCTAACGTGTCGACGGCTCCCGTAGGTCAGCTCAAAACCAACAAAAGTTTGCTCAAGTATATTCTTTTATCGGCTATTACATTCGGTATTTACGGTCTTGTTGTATTGTCATCTGTAAGCAACGATGTAAATATCGTTGCAAGCCGTTATGACGGCAAGAAAACAATGCATTTCTGCCTTCTTTTCTTCTTGGTAGCACCTATTACAGGTTTCATCGCTAACTTTGTTTGGTATCATAAGATTTCAAACAGAATCGGCAACGAACTTGCAAGACGCGGTATTGACTACAAGTTTTCGGCTTCCACCTATTGGCTTTGGAGCGTTCTCGGCACTCTCATAGCTGTAGGTCCGCTTGTATACTTACACAAACTCTTTAAGGCTACAAATCTTATGTGCGCCAATTACAACCAGAGAGGCTAATTTACTGAATAGAAAGAGGTTTATACTATGAAAAACTGTCCCGTATGTAATAATATGATTGACGATAATGCAACATTTTGCCCTAAGTGCGGAAGTGCTCAGAACAACGGATACGCTCAGAACAACGGTTATGCTCAGCAGGGAGCTTATCAGGCACCTGCAGCTGTTGTTGACCCTTATGACCACACAGCTGAATTCGACGCAAAAGATATCTCGGATAACAAGGTTATATCAATGCTCGTATATCTTATGGGTGCTATTGGTATAGTAATTGCTCTTCTTGCAAGTAATACCTCACCTTATGCGGCATTCCATGTAAGACAGGCTCTTAAGTTTACGGTTATTGAAATTCTCACCGGACTGATTACTGCTGTGCTTTGCTGGACTTTTATTGTTCCCATCGCAGCCGGTATCTTCTACATGGTTCTCTTTGTAATTAAGTTTATCTGCTTCTTCCAGATTTGTTCCGGAAAAGCGAAAGAACCCGCTATTATCCGCAGCTTCGGCTTTTTGAAATAATCGCATTGTTCTAAGTTAGAGCAACCCGCAGAAACGGATGTTTCTGCGGGTTGTTTGGTATGTGACGCAAGGCGCCTATGCTTATTCGATTTCGATTGTCTTTGCTTCGGGGAGAACTTTTTCCTTCTTGGGGAGCGTGAGCCTCAAAACGCCGTTCTCGTATTTTGCGGAAATCTTCTCGCAATCGATTGACGAAACGTCAAACTGACGGCTGTACTTTCCATAGGAACGTTCACAGCGTATATAGTTGCCTTTCTTATCCTTGTCCTCGTGGTTTGAATGCCGTTCTGCGCTGAGTGTCAGCACATCGCCGTTAAGGTCAAGCTTGATGTTTTCTTTATCAAATCCGGGGAGGTCGGCTTCAAGGAGATAATGGTCCTTGCAGTCGGTGATATCGGTTTTGAATTCTGCGATATCTTCGCTGTGGAAAAATTCTCCGAAAGGCTCTTCGAAAAATCTGCGTTCAAGTTCTTCCATGTCACGGAAGGGGTTGTAAGACATGCGGTGCTCGCGGTTATAAGGTGTAATTCCAAACATAATAAATACCTCCGTTTGTGTTTATGATAATTTAATATGTCTGCCCAACTGATTTATTTTTGTCCGACGGGGTAGGCATCTGTCGGACTTGAAATTGCCCATTTCGGACCGCCTCGCTTCATTTGAATTTGTCATTTCCTTTTGACATATATATGATAGTCCTAAAAATCGCATATTATAAGCACATTTTGTTACTAAATTGTAAATGTTAGCACTCTCAAGCTCAGAGTGCTAAAACCAGTGGGAGCTGTGTTTAGTGTAGATATCTTATGATTTTTTATACTCAAAAGATTTTGCATTCAAAGAAAAATAAGTTAAAGTGCTTTACAGCGGCTTATTTTATGGTACAATAAACAGGAGAAAAGGGGTGAAGTTATGGCCTGCAATATTTGTCCGCGCGAATGTGGAGTTGACCGACGTGTTGAAAGAGGATATTGCGGTGAAGGTGACACGGCGGTAGTATCGAAGATAATGCTTCATCATTGGGAAGAACCCTGTATCAGTGGGAAAACAAATGCCAAAGGCAGCGGAGCTGTATTTTTTTCCGGGTGTTCGCTGAAGTGCGTTTACTGCCAGAACAGAGATATAAGTCGAGGCGGTATCGGGGAAGAATACACTTCAAAAGAGCTTGCAAATGCTATGCTGTCTTTGCGCGACGAAGGTGCGTTGAACATAAACCTTGTTACCCCTACCCATTTTACCATGCAAATAACAAAAGCTCTCGACCTTATAAAGGGAGAGCTTAAAATACCTATTATATGGAATACTTCGGGCTACGAGAAAGTGTCAACACTTAAAATGCTTGCGCCCTATGTGGACATATTTCTTACCGACTTCAAATACTGTTCATCCGATATGTCTCTTCGGTATTCTTTTGCCGAAGACTATTTTGAAATTGCCAAAGCGGCGTTACGGCGAATGGTTGAAATAACCGGTGCGCCGTTATTTGAAGAAGGACTTATGAAAAAGGGAGTTATAGTCAGACATCTTGTTCTGCCGAGAGGGTACCGTGACAGTATAAAAGTGCTGGATACGGTTGAGGATACAGTGGGCCATGATAACGTTGTACTCAGCCTTATGTCGCAATATACGCCGGATTTTCTTGAGGACGGATATTCGGAGTTGTCACGCAGGATAACTTCTTTTGAATACGAAAAGGTGTCGTCATATGCCCTTTCACTGGGATTTGCCGGGTATTTTCAATCCCGTTCGTCCGCAAGTGCCGCATACACCCCCGATTTCAAAAGGCGTTGAGCTTATTCTTCGCCGAGATTCTTAATACCGAGCTTTTTGATAGCTTTGGCGTAACCGCCGTTGCCGTAATTGAGGCATCTGCTGACTCTGCCGACGGTTGCAGTACTTATATCGCTGTCTTTGCAGATATTTTGGTAGCTCATGCCCTCGCTGAGCTTGATTGCGGTATCAAGTCTTTGAGCCATTGACTGAATTTCTTTGATTGTGCAAAGGTCTTCAAAAAAAGTGTAACATTCCTCAATGCTTTTGAGATTAAGAAATGTTTGAAACAGGCGGTCGATTGAGTCCGAGTGAAAATTCATAATTTACCTCTTTATTGTGATGTATCACTATTGTATCACTTTAACAGGTTAAAGTCAATAGATAATATTAATCGGCAGGAAAATACCTGCCGATGCATTTATTTTGAGTTAAGCCTTTCACCGACGGCTCCGCCGGGATGAATTACGGCGAACTGCTCGTTTTTATACCCTGTGACTTCAATAAGTGCGGCTTGTAGGGCATGGAATATCACGCAGAGCGCTGTAGTACTTGTAGTTCCTTGGCTGTTATATTTGTCGGTTTCACGGTTGACATGCTGTTTCAAAACTATATCGGCACCGAGAGCGAGAGGCGACTCTGTATTTTCGGTAACCGTGATAACCGTAATTCCTTTTTTCTTACAAATATCGAGGATAGGTAAAAGCTCACCTGTTTTTCCGCCGCGTGAGGCAAAGACCATAACATCGTCTTTTTGCAGGAATCCCGTTGCGCCGTGAACCGCTTCTGCGGGTGAAATGAAGCGTGCGGGACGTTCAATGCAGCACATGAGATGTGCGAAGTGTTGGCAGATGATACCGGAGTGACCGCAACCGGATGCACCTATTCTTTCGGCGCGCGCAAGCGCTTCGACGGCTTTTGAAAACTCGCCTTCGTTGAAATATTCGAGTTCCTCGTTAATACATTCGGCTTCGATTTTGTAAGCGGCACGTGCCGCTTCTAATGCTTTTTCTGACATAGTTAACTCCTTATTGCCGTTTTTAACTATTATAAGCCCGAAATTCATAAAAATCAATACCTATTTGTCAAAGCCTTATTGACTTTTGGGTTTCTTGAATTTATAATATAAATTGATGATAGAAATATACAAATGCTGGAGGTATTTATGTATCCGAAATGTACCATCAAAGCTCCGTTTTTTGAAATCGGACCTAAATCATATCTC
>CAZCSZ010000110.1:0-4752 GCA_964501305.1 uncultured Ruminococcus sp. | reverse complement strand
GCTATGTCCTGTGGAGATTGACTCAGGAACAACTCTCAAGGATTATATTCCCTCTCGGCAACCTTTCGAAAGAAGATGTCCGCTCCTTTGCAAACGATGCCGGGATGAAAAGCGCGAACAGGAAAGACAGTCAGGACATCTGCTTTATACCAAACGGAGACTACGCCGATTTCATCACTCATTTCACAAAAAAAGAATTTGCAAAAGGGAAATACGTTTCCGTAAACGGAGATTATCTCGGAGAACATTCGGGACATATGAATTACACAATCGGGCAAAGCCGAGGCCTCGGTATTGCTCTCGGCAAAAAAATGTACGTGGTATCGAAATGCGCTGAGAAAAACGAAGTAGTCCTCGGAGACAAGAGCGATGTTATGAAAAAAACAGTGCGTGCAATAAACATCAACCTTATAGCCGATACTTCTTTCCCCGACAACTCAAGATTTACGGCAAAAATCCGTTACGGAAAGAACGGCACCCCCGCTCTTGTCACTCAGACGGGAGAAGATGAAATAACAGCTGTATTCGATGAACCCGTCAGCGCTCCTGCTCCGGGGCAGTCGCTTGTGATTTATGACGGAGACTGTGTTGTCGGCGGCGGAATTATTGTTTGACGGAGTTCTTATGGAAGACTTATATTCAAGAACCGAACTGTTAATCGGAGACAAAACGGAAAAGCTGAAAAGTGCAAATATCGCCGTATTCGGTTGCGGCGGAGTAGGCTCTTTCGCCGTTGAGGCCCTCGCAAGAGCGGGGATCGGAAAAATAACCGTCGTCGATGCGGACACCGTCTCCCCTTCCAATATAAACAGGCAGCTTATCGCAACCGTTGATACAGTCGGCCGTGCGAAGGTTGACGTGCAAAAAGAAAGAATACTGTCGATTAATCCCAATTGCGACGTCACGGTAAGAAATATGTTCTACTGTGCCGAAACGGCAGATGACATTGACCTTTCCGTATTCGATTACGTGTGCGATGCCATAGACTCAGTGACATCGAAACTTCTTCTTATAGAGAAGTGCACAACCCTCGGCATCCCCGTTATTTCTTCCATGGGCACGGGAAACAAGCTGAACCCCTCCTTATTTGAAATCACCGATATTTCAAAGACTTCGGTCTGCCCTCTTGCGAGAGTTATGCGTCGGGAACTGAAGGCAAGAGGTATAAATCATCTCAAAGTCATTTACTCCAAAGAAAAACCGCACCGTGCGGCGCCCGAAGGCGGCGGTGAGAACGGAAGGCGTACTGTCCCCTCAAGCATTTCTTTCGTCCCATCCTGCGCGGGTCTTATGCTAGCAGGTGAGATCATATGCTCCGTTGCGTGTATCGACAGATAAACACATATTTTTAAACTATTATTTAACAATTTTAGTCAGCTTTGTCTTAATTGCGTCGTTTTTTTAAGGCAAAGCTTTTTATTTTTTATTGACTTTTCGGTGCTATCGATATATAATGTATAGTGAAGAAATTTTCGGAAAGAGGCGCCTATGAACCCGATTATCAGAGAAAAAGCCGAAAAAACCGTCGAATTATTCAAAAACAAAGGACTTACCTGTGCGACAGCCGAGAGCTGTACCGGAGGTCTTATAGCCAAACTTATAACAGATATTCCCGGTTCATCCGAAGTGTTTTGCGGCAGCGTTGTATCCTATGCGAACTTCGTTAAAGAAAACGTTCTCGGTGTTTCTTCGGACACTCTTGAAACTTACGGCGCAGTCAGTGAAAACACGGCTCGCGAGATGAGCGAAGGCTCAAGAAAAATCTGCTATGCCGATATATCGGTATCCACCACGGGAATTGCGGGACCGAGCGGAGGAAGCGCTGAAAAACCCGTTGGCACCGTATGTTTCGGTGTTTCAACCGTCAAAGAGACAAAAGCCTTCACAAAGCACTTCGACAACGCACTGACAAGAAGCGAAGTTCGCCATGCGGCATCGCTCTTTGCGCTTGATTTGCTTATTGCCGCCGCATCGGAGATGTTGCCATAATGGAAAGCAAGAGATTTACAAAGCTTGACGAAAGTTTCGTCTGTTCACATTGCGGAAAAACAGTCAAGCCTCTCGGATACACCTCGCGCAATCACTGTCCCTTCTGTCTTTGGTCCGTCCATTTGGACGTCAATCCGGGGGACCGAGCATCCGAGTGCAAGGGCATGTTGGAACCTATAGGCGCAGAACCCAACACAAAAAAAGGCGGGTATACTTTGATTCACAAATGCCAAAAATGCGGAGAAATCAGAAGAAACAAAACCTGTCACGAAGCAAAAATTCAACCGGATAATCTGTCACTTATTATAAAGCTGACAGGCGAACACAACAACCGATATTAACCTAAGGAGTTTTTATGTACGATATTAGCCCGTTTTCCACCGTTGCCGCAGTTTCAACCCCTCAAGGCAAAGGCGGCATCGCAACCATCAGAATAAGCGGTCCGGATACGGCAGACATTCTGTCGAAATGTTTCATTCCGAACGGAGCTCCCCTTACGGAAAGACCGTTCAGAACAGCTGTGCTCGGAAAAATCGTCGACCGTGACGAAGTCCTCGACACGGGAATATGCATTCTGTACGCCGAAGGGAAATCCTTCACCGGCGAACTGATGGCGGAGCTCTCGTGCCATGGCGGTGTGTATATTACAAAGGCAGTGCTTGATGCCGTTTTCGCTGCAGGTGCTTTGCCTGCGGGAGCGGGAGAGTTCACAAGACGTGCTTTCATTAACGGAAAGCTGTCTCTTTCCGAAGCCGAAGCTGTCGGGAAACTGATTGACGCCGACACAAAAAGCAGAGCAGCACTCGCATCGGGAGCCGCAAGAGGCAATCTCAGATCAAAAATTTCTCAAATAGACAAATCCCTTTGTGACGTCATGGTAGCGCTTTATGCCGCTGTCGATTATCCCGAAGAAGACGTCGGCACGGAGGGCGAGGATAACATTTACCCCGTTGTTTGCAAAGCTCTCGATGACGTGAAGAAGTTGTCGGCAACCTATAGGCTCGGAAAAGCCGTAACGGAAGGGCTTAAGACTGTCGTTTGCGGAAAACCGAACTCGGGTAAAAGTTCCCTTTACAATTCCCTCGTCGGCGAAAACCGTGCTATTGTAACGGATATAGCGGGCACCACGCGTGACACGATCGAAGATACCGTTGATATCGGAGGAGTAACACTCCGACTTATAGATACGGCAGGAATACATATGACTGTTAACAAAGTCGAACGGCTCGGCGTTGAAAGAGCGTATGCCAAAATGCGCGAGGCGGAGCTGATGATCTGTGTTTTCGATATTTCTCTTCCGTTGGGACATGACGAAAGACAGTTTTTAAACGACATTTCCGACTACACGGCGGAAAAAATCTGCGTTCTCAACAAAAACGACCTGCCGAACGGGATGTCAGACGATGATATCAAACTTTTGAAAGACAGTTTCAAAGATACAGTTGAAGCAAACACTGTCCGTCCGGACGGCACCGAAGCACTCAAAGAAGCTATAAGATATCTTTACAACAGTGAGAAACTTTCCCCTTCCGACGATGCTCTTATATGGGATTCAATGCAAAAAGCGGCCCTCGACAGAACATCTGCACTTCTCGAAAACGCAAAATCGGCTCTTGAAGAAGGCGATGCGCTTGATGCTGTCGGAGTGGTATGCGAAGAGGCGCTCTCGGAGCTCAGAATGGTCGACGGACAAAATGTTTCCGAAGATATAATCGACAAGATATTCTCCCGTTTTTGTGTCGGTAAATAAAATGAAGCCTGAAATTCTGTCAACCGACGGCAACGTATTGCACATAGGTAATTCGGGCGACTTTTCCGTGTTCAAGACCTTCGACTGCGGTCAGTGTTTCAGATTTGACAGGGTACGGAATTCCGACTACGCCGTTGAGTTTTCGGGTGTCGCAAGAAGCAAAAAGATAGGTTTCGCTCAGAACAGCATAGGTGACTTTTATATACTCGGTGCCGCACCCGAAGATTTTCCCGTATGGTCGGACTATTTGGCACTCGATGTTGACTACGGCAAAATCAACGAAAACATAGTGAAGAACATAGAAAACCCCAACGACAGGCGTGTTGCCGAGAGTGCAAGAGATGCCTCTCTCGGCATAAGAATTCTACGCCAGGACAGGTGGGAAACTCTCTGCTCTTTCATTATCTCTCAAAACAACAATATACCGAGGATAAAGAAGATAATCAGTTCTTTGTGCGAAAAATACGGAGCCGATATCGGAGAGGCAAAAGATTTCCCGACTCCGGATGCACTGTATAAAGCGGGAGAGAATTCTTTGCGAGAGTTGAAGTGCGGATTTCGTGCAAAATACATTTATTCCGCCGCCGCCGCCGTCTCAAACGGTGAGTTATCCCTTGAGAACGTAGCAAAAGCAAAAAGTCTTACCGATGGCGAAAAGCTGCTCACCGCTCTTGTTGGAGTAGGTCCGAAGGTAGCCGCCTGTACTCTTCTTTTCGGATTTGAAAGATACGATGCATTCCCTGTTGACGTTTGGATTAAAAGAGTCCTCAAAAAGCGTTTTTCGAAGGATTTTGACCCCTTATCCTTCGGTTCGACAGCGGGCATTGCACAGCAGTACCTTTTCTACAGCGAACGTTATCTCGAAGGGTCAAAATAATAACAAGTTCGCCCTGCTTCGGCTATAACTTGCACTATTACCAACAAAATTTGCTCATCACTCATTATTTTTAATATTTTACATATTTACAAAGTCAAAAAAATAAGTTATAATAATATTATAATAAGACTAAAGG
>CAZCSZ010000109.1:0-4787 GCA_964501305.1 uncultured Ruminococcus sp. | reverse complement strand
ACAGACTGACAGCTGACATTGAGAGGGAAATACGCCACGGTTCAACACTGTGGGGCGTACATAAGGACGATATAAGAATTAAACTTAACGGAAATCCCGCAAAGCTTTACGCATCACAAGGTCAGATGAGAAGCCTTGCACTTGCAATGAAACTTGCAGAGGGAGAGTTATCGTATTCTATAGGCGGGGAACGGCCTGTTATTCTGCTCGATGATGTTTTGTCCGAACTTGACGGGGACAGACGTTCGTTTGTTCTCGGAGCATTGTCGGACAGACAGATTATCGTTACCTCGTGTGAACCTTCGCTTTTCGAAGAGGCCAAAGGCAAGGTTGAGCTTCTGAATGTCGACGGCGGAAAAGTCGGGAGGATTTGCAAGTGACGTACTTTGTCAAAGAGGTTCGCAGGGCCGGAAATACAGTCAGCGTAATTACCGTTCAAGTGTCGAAAGGATATGCAGCGGATGACGGAGAGACTTTTTATTTGGGATTTGAATTTTGGAAAAAGCTCGGTATTTGTGAAGGGGACACCGTTTCCGAAGACGGGTATTTTATAATCGGGGATGCCGCAAAGAAAAGCGAGGCGGTTTCCAAAGCGCTTGATGTGCTTTCATATTCCAATCACAGCAGAAATTCTCTTGAAACAAGGCTTCGCCTCAAATGCCGCATTGAGAAAGAGTATGCGGTCTTTGCTGCCGACTACTGTGTAGAACACGGTTACGTTGATGAGGCAAGACAGGCTGAAAAAATAGCCGAAAGAGCGGCACGAACCAAGCTTTGGGGAAAAAGAAGAATTGCACAGGAGCTTTATTCGAAGGGGTATCCGAAAAACATTGCCGTTTCGGCACCGTGCTCGGTATCCGATGAGGAATATGCCGAAATACTTAAGAAAGCTATTTTGAAGAAAACCGATGAATACCCGTGCGACTACAGCGAGAAAAGCAAATTGGTCGCCGCCGTTTCAAGGCTTGGACATGCGCCCAAGGACGTTGAAAACGCATTGGAACAGGTATTCAAAGAGTGAATACACAAGGAACAAATTAGGCATTATTGCCGTCAAACAAGTATAAAACGGATGGTAAGGATTATGAGTGAGAAAATCGGATTTGTGTCTCTCGGATGCGCCAAGAACTTAATGGACACCGAGGTTATGCTTCACCATTTGGTGGAGGCGGGATATGAGATAACAACTGACGAGACGGAAGCTGATGTTGTGATAATCAACACCTGTGCTTTTATCGAAAGCGCGAAGAAAGAGGCAATAGACAACATCCTCGATATAGCATGGCTTAAGGAAAACCGCAACCTTCGCGGGATTGTCGTTACGGGATGCCTTGCGGAAAGATACAGAGACGAGGTAATGAAAGAAATGCCCGAAATAGATGCCGTTCTCGGAACAGGCGCGATACACGGAATCGTCGAAGCTGTTCAGTCTGTGCTTAACGGCAAGAAATATGCATCGTTTCCCGAGCAGGAAACGGTTGATTTCAGCGGAGAACGTGTTGTTACAACGGGTGATGCCTACGCTTATATCAAAATTTCCGAAGGCTGCATGAACCGTTGTACATACTGTGCCATTCCGTCCATAAGAGGCAAACTCCGTTCGAGGACTATGGAAAGTATAATAGCCGAGGCCAAAGACATTGAAAAGCTCGGCATAAAGGAAATTGTCATTATAGCGCAGGATACTACCGCATACGGTATTGATATTTACGGTGAGTATAAACTTGCCGAATTGTTGAGGCGCTTGTCCGAAGAAACGTCTATTGCGTGGTTCAGAGTGCTTTACTGTTATCCCGACAAAATCACGGATGAGTTTATTTCGGAAATGAAGAACAATCCGAGAATTGTAAAGTATATCGATATGCCGATACAGCACATTTCCGACAGAATACTGACTGCAATGAACAGGCACGGAGATGCCGCATGCATTAAAGATGCGATACAAAGGCTCAGAGCACAAATACCCGATGTCATATTGCGTACAACCGCAATTGTAGGATTTCCCGGCGAGAGCGAAGAAGACTTTGAAGAGCTATGCAACTTCGTTTCGGAAACCGAATTCGACAAATTCGGAGCCTTTACATACTCTGCCGAAGAAGGCACCGTTGCCGCCGAGATGGACTGTCAAGTCGACGAACAGACAAAGCAGGATAGGTACGATATAATTATGAGGCATCAGCTCAGCGTTACCGAAAAGAAAAACTCCGCTCTTGTGGGCAAAGTATTCAAAGCATTGGTTGAAGATTTCGACCCCGTAAGCGAAGCTTACGTCGGCCGAACATATATGGATGCACCCGACGTTGACGGCAAACTGTTCTTTACGTCTCCCCAAGGGACAAAGTTCACACCCGGTGAGTTTGTCGATGTCAAAATATGCGAAGTGCTTGATTTTGACCTTGTCGGCGAGACACTGATTTAAGACGGTGAGAGTATGAAAGCGGATGTTTTATACTCCGGAAGCCGCGGAAATGCAATTCTTGTAAGGAGTGGCGGAACGGGTATACTGATAGATTGCGGAAAAAGCGCCGCAGCGCTGTGTAAAGCTATAGTCGGTGCAGGGTACGATATACGCTATGTCAGTGCCGTATTTATAACGCACGAACACTCAGACCATACCTCCGCACTCGGCGTGCTGTGCAAAAAGCACTCTATACCGATTCATATAACGGAAAGAAGTGCGCTCAGGCTGAAGGAAAGAGACAAAATAAGAGGTCTTATTCTTCATGAATCATACTATGAAGAAACAGTAGGCAACTTCACGGTAAAAAGTTTTCCGGTTCCGCATGACAGCTGTGAAAACGTGGGATATATAATAACAGACATAGACGGCGACACACTCGGAATTGCAACCGACATAGGTCACGTAAACGATATATTAATCGATGAAATGACAAGGTGCCGAAGGGTAATAATCGAATCAAATCACGACGAGACAATGCTTGACGAAGGGTCGTATCCTTTTGAACTCAAAAAAAGAATAAGGTCTCCATTCGGCCATTTGCCGAATGGAGACTGCGCCGACTTGGCGGTTAAACTTGCAAAATGCGGATGCGAAGCGTTTGCCCTTGCTCATATATCGGCAGATAACAATACGTCCGAGAAGGCGTATAAAAGAACGAGGAACAGACTTGACGAAGAGGGCTTTGAAAAATGCGCCGTTGCCCTAACGTATCAGGACAGCACCGTTACCGTGCCGAACGGCATCGGAGAGAAGGAATATTCCGTTTAGAAGTTTCTGAAGGCTTTCGGGAGATTTTCACGAAATATATTCAAAGAGACGGGAAATCCGACGAGTCGCTTTTTACCGAAAACAGAAATATGAAAGTTGAGGACTGTATAATTTGAAGATAACCGTTATTGTTACAGGGCAGCTTTCCGAAAAGCACTGGAAAAGCGCCTGCGAGGAATACAAAAAGAGGCTGAAAGCCGATGTTTGCGAGATTGAACTTAAAGAAGTTCGTCTGTCACAAAACCCGTCCGATACAGAAATAAAGAAAGCTCTTGATACCGAAGGAGAAGCGATTCTGTTAAAGATACCGAAAAAATCCTACGTTATTGCGCTTTGTATAGAAGGCACGGGGCTTTCCTCGGAGGAACTTGCCGAAAAAATCGGTCAGGCGGAGCTTAACGGATACAGCAATATATGCTTTATTATAGGCTCATCATACGGTTTATCCGACAAAGTCAAGAAAACGGCAAACCTTAAGCTGTCGATGTCAAAGCTTACCTTCCCTCATCAATTGGCAAGAGTAATGCTTTACGAGACAGTATACAGATGTTTTTCGATTAACGAAGGCGGCAAATATCACAAGTAAACAATAGTACACATTCAAAAAGAGTAATTCATAAGGCGGCGGAAAAATGAGAAACGGAAAATCCGAAAACAGAATACCGAACGGGGCAAAAAAGGCCTCCGCTTCAGCGCTGCCTTCTTTTGAAAACGGCAAGGGCAAAAAAAGAAAGAGAAACGGTGTGCCCAAAGTTATATCCGAAAGAAAACGTGTAAGGTTTTCTCTTAAAGACAGCTTGAAAAAGCTGCGGGGTGCTGTGCAGGATTTTCTTCGCCGCCTTGCCGATGACTACAAGTATTGGCTGTACAATGGGGAAAAAAGAGGTGGAAAAAACCGCTTCAGGTACACCAGAACATGCGCTGTTGTACTCCTTGCACTGCTTTTGACGGTTGCACTTTACTATATCGGATTTTTCGATATTGCATTTATCAAACGTCCAGAAGCATGGAAAGAAAACAGCAAGAGCTTTGCCGATGCACTAGACGGTAAAACGGAAATTGTTACGTCGCCGTCCGATAAAGACGGGGACGATACGACAGAGACCGATTACGGCAGAGTGCCCAGCATTGATTTGTCGGATACCTTGAAACAGCCCGTTAAAGAGCAGAAAATCAACATTAGCACGGTGTTCAAAACCGCTGATGAACTTTATTCCGAAGGGTATTATTTGACTGACGGGGTGTATTATTCCTCTTCGTGTGAAGTCGGTCTTTTGACGTTCGATTTTGACCTTCCGGAAAAATTCAGTTACGGAAATATGCCAAAGCGTACATGGACAGTCACCGAATACGACACCGGTGAAATGTCGACCGTCGAAGAAAGTGAAGTATCCGCAGAACGTCCGGCCATGTATCTCTATATGGGATATATTATTTACGATGACTGCGGTAAAACGCTTTACCTTCTTGACAATGTCGGAAATGTGCTGATGGAATACGATCCCGCATATATTCCCGCATTTGCGAGAGACAGGTCAGGCGAGCCGCTGTTCTATAT
>CAZCSZ010000108.1:0-4802 GCA_964501305.1 uncultured Ruminococcus sp. | reverse complement strand
CTAAGCAAAATCAAAGAGCCGCCCCGAACGTTGTGTTCGGGGCGGTTTGTTGTTGAGAATAAATGCTTTGCGGCGAAAGTCTGACGAGACGTAGCAAACGGCAAAATCGGAGCGAAGCTCAAGGTTTACATCATGAGGTAAAGAAGAAAAAAGGATAGTGGAATAGTCCTGGGATTAGAAGAGCCGATTGACTATTTAAACAAAGGATTACATCAGCTACAATAGTCAATGTGTGAGCGGTCGCAGATGCGAGCAGTTTCTGACATGTAATAAATGATGCAAGGAAGGTGCATGGGTAATTAAAAAACAGGGATTACTGCAAAGGCAAGTATGAATAACGTACAGTACGTATGGCAAAGTTAAATGTGATATAGTGATATATTCGAGAACAATGAGTACATAACTTGTGATCCCCCGCAACTCAAAAGAAAAACAGTCAAAAAATGTTGACAATATCAAGAAAAAAGAGTATAATTAAAACGAATTATGAAAAAATATCTGATAAATTAAAGAGGTGTAGGCAATGCTGATGTACATAGACCCGGGCACAGGGAGTATGCTCTTTGCAATTCTAATTGGGTTAGTCGGAACTGCTTGGTACTTAGTCAAAACGTGGATTGTGAAGTTGAAATTCCAATTAAACGGTGGCAAGGCAAGCCAAACGGATGAAGATGTAATCCCGATAGCTATTTTTTCTGATGACAAGAGATATTGGAACGTTTTTGAGCCGGTTTGCCGCGAACTGGACAGAAGAAACATAAAGACGACATATCTTACAGCCTCGGAGGATGACCCAGCACTGAATAATGAATTTGAGAATATTGAAGCCAAATTCATTGGTTCGGGAAACAAGGCTTTCTCGAAACTTAACTTTTTGAAAGCCACACTTCTTCTGTCAACTACACCGGGACTTGATGTGTTTCAATGGAAACGTTCAAAAGACGTGAATTATTATGTACATATGCTCCATGGTGCGAATGAAGTTGCGGGATATAGAATGTTCGGTGTAGATTATTATGATGCTGTTCTGCTCTCCGGAGAATATCAAGTTAAGGATTTAAGATATCTGGAAAAGATACGCGGATTGCCGGAAAAAGAAGTAGAACTGATTGGTGTTCCGTATATGGATAAGATGGCAGAAAGGTACGAAAGCGATAATACAAAGAGCCAACATGTTCGGACGGTATTGCTTGCGCCTTCGTGGGGGGGAGTTCTCTATTAAGCAAATATGGTAATATAATTATTGATTTGCTGACAAAAACAGGGTACAATCTCATAATAAGGCCTCATCCGCAATCGTTTGTTGCAGAAAAGGAACTCATGGAACAGCTACAAGCAAAGTATCCACCGACAGAAAAACTCGAGTGGAACCGCGATGCAGATAATTATGAGGTTCTTAAAAAAGCCGATGTTTTAATATCGGATTTTTCCGGCGTTGTGTTTGACTTTTGCCTTGTGTATGACAAACCTGTAATTTATGCCGATACGGAATTTGATTCGTCACCGTATGATTTTTGGTGGCTTGAAGATATACCGTGGACATTCAAAACGTTGCCGAGAATCGGAGAAAAGCTAAGCGAGGATAACATTGAGAATATAAAAGGGATAATTGACAGTTGCATTGAAAATCCGAAATATTCTGAGGAAAGAAAAGCTGTCAGAGATGAAACGTGGGTGTATAAAGGTGAAGGCGCTGTGCGCTGTGCGGATTATATCGAACGCAAATACCGTGAATTAACGGAAGGAGGCGCTGAAAAATGACGTTTTGGGAAATAATCAGCACATTAGTCATGGGGCCGCTTAAACTTCTGTTCGAGGTGATTTTTGTGTTATCGAACAGAATAGTACATAATGCCGGATTATCGATTATATCACTCAGTTTGGTGATGAATATTCTTGTATTACCCTTGTATCGCCGTACCGATGCTATTCAAGAAGAGGAACGACTTATTGAACAAAAACTTGATAAGGGCGTGAAGCACATCAAAAAGACGTTCAAAGGTGATGAACGTATGATGATGCTTCAAACTTACTACCGCCAGAACAATTATAAACCTACACATGTTTTAAAAGGCGCAGTTTCGCTTTTGCTTGAAATTCCCTTTTTCATGGCGGCATACAGTTTTCTTTCCAATCTTGAGCTTTTAGGCGGCGTATCGTTTGGGCCTATAGCTGACCTTGGGGCGCAGGATGGACTGATTCACTTATTTGGGATGAATTTTAATATTTTACCCGTTATTATGACTGCAGTTAATCTTCTTTCGTGTGCAATATTTACGAAGGGAAGTACCTTCAAACAAAAGATTCAGTTATATGGGATGGCGGTGTTTTTCCTGTTCTTCCTTTACAGTTCACCGTCGGGATTGGTATTCTATTGGACTTTGAATAACGTTTTCTCACTTGTTAAAACGGTTTTCTATAAGATTAAAAATCCCGGGAAAGTATTACGGTTTATCGTTTCGGCGTGCGGGATTGCAATCGGAGCCATTGCGTTTATGCTCATAGGAGACCAAGCCGCAAGACGGATAGTCATTCTTTTTGTAATTGCAATTGCCTTGCAAATACCGCTTTTGTTAATGCTTTTGAAAGGTAAACTGTTTAAGAAAAGGTTTTCTTTCAGCGAGAAATACAATTCAAAACTTTTCTTCTTCGGTACGGTGTTTATGGCCCTCCTCACGGGAGCTTTTATTCCGTCTCAGGTTATAAAGTCATCGCCGCAAGAATTTGTTGATATATTCAATTATACAAACCCGTTACTCTACATTCTCAGTGCACTTTGTCTTTCAGTGGGAACATTTGTAATATGGTGCGGCGTGTTTTATAAGCTTGCAACCCCGAAATATAAGGCGATATTCGACAAGGCAATATGGCTTGTATGCGGAATAGCACTTGTGAATTATATGATTTTCAAAAAGGATTTCGGAAATTTACTTCCGTCTCTTAAGTATGAGAAAGATGTCTTTTATAACGGATGGGAACAACTTATAAATATCTCCGTAATTGCAGTTGCCGCGGCTCTGCTGTACGTTGCATTTAGGTTTGCCGGAAAATATATTTCTCGCGTAATAGCAGTTGCATCAGTTGCTATGTGCATTATGGCTATAATTAATACAGTGGGAATAAATGCATCAGTTCAAAGTTTGATGGAAAGAACAGATGACAGCTATGTTTCCTCAATACATACTTTGAGTAAAAACGGGAAAAACGTCATCGTTATGATGCTTGACCGAGCTGCGGGAGAGTATATCCCATTTATAATGAACGAGGATGAAACGCTGAAAGAACAGTACGCGGGCTTTACTTATTATTCAAACACAGCATCATTTGGAAGGCACACAAACTTCGCTTCGCCTGCTCTTTTCGGAGGATATGAATATACCCCGATTGAAATGAATAAGCGTGATAACGAGATGTTAAAAGATAAACACAACGAAGCTCTCAAGGTTATGCCTGTTATTTTTGACAGTGAAGGATATGATGTAACCGTCTGCGATGCGCCTTACGCTAACTATGAAGAAACGCCTGATTTATCAATATATGATGAATATCCCGATATCAATACACTTAATACCGAAGGAAGGTATTCTCTCAAGGAAAACACAGAGGATGCCGTTAATCAAAAAAAGAGAAATTTCTTTTGTTACAGCCTCTTTAAGATTGCACCGTATGTTGCACAGGGAACTATGTACAATCTTGGTAATTACAACTCTGAAGGGAATGTCGAACAAACCGCATACGGCCTTTATAATTCAAAAGGAATAAACTCGGATTTTATTGATAAATACTCTGTTCTTAAAGCATTGGGAAACATTGTGACAGTCGATGACCGCGAAAACGGCACATTTCTTATGATTGCGAACAGCACCACACATCAGCCGCAATATCTGCAAGAACCCGAATATGTTCCGGAGCTCATAGTTGATAATACCGAATGGGAGAAAACACACTCGGACAGATATTGCCTTGAAGGGATCACGCTTAAAATGGAAGACAAATCTCAATTTATGCATTATCAGACAAACGTTTGTGCTCTTAAAGCCCTCGGAAATTGGTTCGATGAATTAAGAGAACTCGGAGTTTGGGATAATACCAAAATTATTCTTGTTTCCGACCACAGTCACAATTTGCACCAAATAGACGAATTGATTCAAGGCGGTTTTGATGCAGGGGCGTATTTCCCTCTTTTGATGGTAAAAGATTTCGGTGCAGAGGAATTCACGGTAAACGACGAATTTATGACAAACGGTGATGTGCCGACGTTGGCACTTAATGGTATTGTTGATAACCCGGTTAATCCTTTTACCGGTAAAGTTATCGATTCATCCGAAAAGTATGCTCACGAACAGTACATTGTTGTCGACGGACAGTGGATGATTTCGGAAAACAAAGGAAAAACTTTCTTGCCTTCAAATTGGTACTCTGTGAGTGATAACATATGGGAAAAAGATAATTGGAATCGCATAGAAGAAAATGCCGTTCTGAAGGAGTACAAGTGAGTACTCATCAAATTAGTTGACGAAGACTAAGCAAAATCAAAGAGCCGCCCCGAACGTTGTGTTCGGGGCGGTTTGTTGTTGCGTGCCCGAAATGTGTGATGGTTTATTTGGCGGTGAAAGTCCAATGAGGAGTATTTACAGGTGAGCCGATGAGCGCCTTCGAAGGTTAATGCTGCAAGGTAAAAGTGATGTGACACAGCAGGGGGAGGGTAACGCCTGTTATAAAAAGTGCGTTTTTTGCCAAATAGGTGTACTGAATGCTTGAGGCTGTTTGAAACATCGACAAATTTCGGCACAGTGTATATC
>CAZCSZ010000107.1:0-4804 GCA_964501305.1 uncultured Ruminococcus sp. | reverse complement strand
TGTAGGTACTTTTTCCGCTTCCCGAATTGCCGCTTATAAATCTAATCATCGGTTTTCTCCTTCAACGTCTTTGTACAAATCAAAATTGCGTTTCAGCACTTCTTTTTTACGCCACGAAAACGGCCATTTGGCGTATTCTTCGTCATCCATTCTGTCAATAACGGCGTAGCTGCCGGCAACAATATGCCTTTTTGAAAAGTACGGGTTTATCTCGTTTTCCGCTTGGGATTTGTTCATGGGGCACGCAAGAGCGCATATATCACAGCCCCACACGTATCCGCTTTTCTTAATTATATCTTGTTCAAAGTCCGATAAAACTCCCTTTTTTTGAGTCAGATTGGAAACACACAGACTTTTGTCTTTGCCGATACAGCCGGCAGGACATTTTTTGCCGCAAAGGCCGCAGTGCAGACACCCTTCGATTGCACATCCCGTGACGGGTACACCCTCCGCTTCGAGTTCGTCTTTCGAAAGGGAACATATGATTTCGCCGATAAAGACAAACGAACCTCTTTTTTTCGATATAAAAAGCCCGTTGTCACCCATGACGCCGAGTCCCGCAACACACGCAGCACGCCTCTCGTCAATCGGCGAATGGTCGGCGAATACTTTCACATACTTATCGGTGAATATGCTGAGCGACGAAAGTTTTTTTTGGAGAACATCCCTAAAATAAAGATGATAGTCCGGTATAAGAGAAAATGCGGCAAAACGTGAAGGCTTTTTTTCAACGGGGTAGGGAAGGACAAGCATTACGGCGTACAGAACGTCTTTACATCCGCAGTCCGAAATAAGCCTTTCCTTTGTGACAGTACACATGTTGAGAGGAATTGCGGCAAAGTCAAATATTTTTTCTTCTTCAAGCAGTTTACGAATTGTCATGTCAGCCTCCTTAATGTATTTGCCGGTATAGGCACAGGTAAGATGAGTGTGGCCGTTTGGAATTATAAACGTCTAAACGTCAAAACGTACCGTTTTAAAGCGGTATAACGGGCTCTTCTGTGCTTAACCATTATACCAAATAATCAACCCGTCTTCAATAGCTTTGAGAAAAAGGCGTAAATAAAAGGCTTGAAATCATATATTTATTGTGGTACAATTAAATAAAGCATTAGGCGTGTTCGCCGCAACGGAGGAAACATGAGACATTCAATTTCAATCATTCTCAGAACGGTAACGGCAATTATTCTTACGGTGTCAACGGTTTTGGCATTTGCATCATGCACTGCCGAGAAAAAATCGATTCTGTGGTATCAGGATACATATAAGGCCGTGAGATGCACTGTCGACACCGGAAGTACCGAGTACAATTCGTTTACGCTTCAGCTTTCATACGGCGATGCCGTGCGGGTTGAAATTGAAAGCCCTGCCGAACTTGCGGGAGCGGTGTTTAAAATAGACGGTGAACACACAACACTTTCCGTCGGCGGACGTGTTGTCGATATGAGCACATCGGGCATCGGTGATGTTGAGAGAATAATGCGTGCTTTTTCTTTGAAGGAAGAGGAAATATCAAGTGTTGCCAAAAACGAAAGCGGAGATACTGTTTTCGGCGCGCTTGTCACAGGCGGAGTTTATACCGTAACTCTCGACGGCGACGGAATACCGAAAAATATCCGTTTTGACGGAGTGTCAACAATAGATATTACGGATATAACCGTATACGAATATTCGAGCGACTTGCCCAAAATCAGAAGTTTCGAAGAATTATACGGCAGCGACAGCGGAGATTTTGAAAGCACCGAGAATGCCGACAGTGCGGAAAGCGGCAGTGCGGAAAGCGGCAGTGCGGAAAGCGAAAGCACCGAGGGCTGACGGACAAAACGTTTGACTGAAGATAATAAAAGAAGCAGGCTTTTTTGAACGAAAGCCTGCTTTTTCTTTGCCGATTATCCGAAACGTTATTCCTTCCAACCGTCGACGCCGTTTCTTTCAAGTGCACCGATAATGCGTTTATATATTCCTCGGTGTTGGCGGTCAAGGGAATGGAGTAATTCCTTCATTGCTTCTCTTTCCGTCTCCCCGTCTGCGGGACATGGAGATTTTTTCACGGGAATCAATGCTTTTTTCACAAACGATTTAATAAGTCTTTCTTCGGTCATTACAAGAGGTCTTATGACGTACATATCGGAACGTGACATATAGGTAACCGGGGAAAAGGAGCCAAACCGTCCTCCGTAAAACAGGTTCAGCATAAGAGTTTCCGCTGCATCGTCAAAGTGATGGCCGAGCGCTATTTTGTTACAGTTGTATTCTTTTGCGGTATCAACCAGCAATCCGCGCCTCATTCTCGAACACAGTGAACAGGGGTTGCCTTCTTTTCTGATATCGAATATTACCTTCGCGATTTCACATTCTTTTACAACGTAGGCAACTTTGATTCTTTCGCAAAGCGCATCTATTTCAGACCAATCGCTTTTATCGGCGGCAATGGACGGTGACTTATCAAATCCCATATCGAGGGTAATGCCAACCACTTCAAATTTTTTCGGATAAAAATTCCTGAGTTCCGCCAAGGCGCAGAGAAGTGCGAGGGAATCTTTTCCGCCCGATACGCCGACTGCTATTCTGTCACCGTCTTCAATCATGCCGTACTTGTCAACGGCACAGCGAACTCTGCTTAACAGCTTTTGAATTTCTTTCATTTTAAACCTCGCAGTTAACATGTGCGGCCACTTTGTCATATAATGGTTTTGAAAACGGTAAGCGGAGGGCAACATGGCAATTAAAGTATACATAGACCAAGGACATAATCCCACAAATCCGAATGCAGGTGCCGAGGGGAACGGGTACAGGGAACAGGATCTCGTCTTTGAAATCGGGATGCTGACGGCCGATATTTTGCGTGTTGAGGGAATCGATACAAGGCTCTCAAGGCCTACTTCGTCAACTCAGCTCGGAACGTCAATCTCATCTTCTTTGAGAACAAGAGTTGATGAGGCAAATTCATGGGAAGCCGACGTTTTTGTCAGCTTGCACGCCAACGCATACGACATTTCAAACGCTTCGGGTCAGGAGGCATTCGTATATTCTCTCGGCACAAGAGCGGAAACGCTTGCGGAAAATATACTGACACAGCTGAATTATTCAACCGGATTGCAAAACAGAGGCGTATTTGCACGCACCAATCTGTATGTACTCAGAAAAACCCGTATGCCCGCAACATTAGTCGAGCTCGGCTTTATAACAAATCCGCAGGATTCCGAACTGATGGCAAAAAGTCCGGGGCTTTTTGCTTCCGGAGTTGCAAACGGCATACTCGCATATTTCGGTATGCTGTAAGTAAGATGCCGAAAGCCCGTCCTATTAGCGGGCTTTTCCTGTTTTTTTGCCGTCTTTAATTTCGGGCGGCAGTTTTTCGAAGAGGTCGGGACGGTTTTTCTTTGTTACTTCAATTGCCCGTTCTCTTCTCCATTTTTCAATATTGGCATGGTGACCCGACAAAAGTACATCGGGCACTTCTTTTCCGCGAAATACAGGCGGACGTGTATATTGCGGATACTCAAGAAGTCCGTCCTCAAATGACTCTTTTTCAAAGCATTCCGCCTCGGAAAGAACTCCCGGTATAAGTCTGCCGACAGCATCGGCAACAATACAAGCGGGAACTTCTCCCCCGGTCAGCACATAATCTCCGATTGACACTTCTTCGTCGATTATCTCGTCGATTATTCTTTGATCAATGCCTTCGTAATGACCGCAAAGAATAATCAGCCTGTCGTATTCGGCGTATTCTTTGGCTTTTTCCTGTGTAAAGAGAGTCCCTCTCGGCGACATATATATAACTCTTGTTTTCGGATTTTCAAGGTCGCAGTCGGCTTTGATGGCTTCGAAACAGTTGTATATCGGCGGCGCTGCCATGAGCATCCCTTTTCCGCCGCCGTACGGGGTGTCGTCAACTCTTCTGTGTTTATCTTTTGACCAGTTTCGTATATTGTAAGTCCTTATATCAAGTTTTTCCGAGACACGAGCTCTGCCGATTATACTTTCGGAAAGAATACAGTCCACGTATTCGGGAAATAAGGTCATTATGTCAATTCTCACCTGTATCGTCCATTCCCTCTATAAGTTTTACATATATCCCCGCATCGCAGTCTTCGCCGAGTGATATTTTTTTTACAAAGGCGGGAACACACGGTATCATAAATGTTTTCCCATTGTCCTTCTCCACGGCGTACACCTGCTGACCCGCAGGGCAAAGAACGTCACACAGCTTTCCTATTGGCCTGTTTGCATTGTCGATATCGTATACGTCAAGACCTATGATATCCGAAATGAAATATTCACCGGGTCTGAGTTTCAGCGCTTCTCTTTCAACATAGAAAAGCTTATTCTTGTATTCAATCGCCTTTTCAAAAGAGTCTATACCCTCAAATGAAACAAGAACATTTCCTTTTTGAACGGAGGCACTCTTAACCGTGAGCGGCCGGAATAGACCTTCTGTTTTTTCGTACATAACGCCGAGCTTTGTCAGAATTTTCGGCTCATCCGTTCGATTTTCAAGCTTCAACGCCCCTTTAACACCATGCGTGTTGATAACTTTAGCGCATTCAAGATACTTTTCAAGCTTCGCTTTCTTATACTCCATGAACAACCTCCGCCAATCTGTCCTAATCCATAGGCTTATTGTATCATTTTTAAGGTTTTATGTCAACATTTCAACGCACTTTGGTGTATAAAAAGATGGGAAACTGACCCAAGATACTCTTACAGAGAATGTTTTGAAATTTTCGGGGAGGAATCCCGCGCTTGGCAAGAGAGGCAGGGAATGTTATTCTATAATGGTGTTTAATAAATAATATATAAT
>CAZCSZ010000106.1:0-4809 GCA_964501305.1 uncultured Ruminococcus sp. | reverse complement strand
GTCCGAAGGGGTGAAATTCGCCGTCATAAAAGCGAGTGAAAGCACGTTTGCAGACCCCGAATTCGAATCGCATTACAAAAGTGCGGGCAAGGCGGGGCTTTACCGAGGGGCATATCACTATCTGACGGCGACAAGCGTTGCCGATGCCCGTGCGCAGGCGGATTTTTTTCTGAAAACGGTTGCGGGAAAGCAGTTTGAGTATCCGCTGTTCGTCGATGTTGAGGATAGTACGCTTGCCAACTTGTCCAAAACGTTCGCGACAGATGTCGTAAGGGCGTTCTGCGAACGTGTGGAAAGTGCGGGGTATTGGTGCGGGTTCTACTGTAATTATTACTTCTACACCCGTGTTTTAAACGGAGACTCGCTCGCAAAGCGTTTTTCACTTTGGCTTGCCTCGTGGACCGAAAGTGCGCCGTTTGCCTGTCAGATGTGGCAGTTCGGAGGCGAGATCAACCTCAAAAAATCCAACAGAGTGGCAAACGTTGTGTGCGACCAGGACTATTCTTATATGGATTATCCCGCGCTTATTTCGGCTAAGGGGCTGAACGGCTTCAAAAGCACACCGTCGGGTCTTATAATGCCCGATAAAGAGGTGAAAGGGCAGAGCTCGACTGTAAGCTCTCCCTCTGAGAAAACGGGTGAAAAGGCTTCTCAAAACGGCTCAAAAGAGGCGGATAAAACCGTCGTGAAATCGGATGGTAATACTCCGAGGGTGGGAGATGTTGTCAGACTTAAAAGTTCGGCGGTAATTTGGAATACGAATGATAAATTCGCCTCTTGGGTCTACTCCTCGGACTTGTATCTGCGTGAGCTTTCGGGCAAACGTGCGGTTGTCTCAACGCAGAAAACGGGAGTTGTTACGGGTGCAGTCGATGTCGGAATGCTGACGGTTGTAAAGAGATAATTCCGAATAAATCAAGATAAGCCCTCGACGGGGTGGGTTAATCGATTGAAAATAAGAACAGAATGTGAATATCCGTTGCAGCCGATACTTTGGCAACTCCTATCCGACCCAAAACCGGCTGTTTCCATTCCGTATCTACAGTACAATCATGCTCACTATATGTAACTTCATCACGGCAGTTGACCCTGTACGGAAGATTTTGCCGAGGCTTTTTCAAAAAGCAGGAGGGGCACGGAGCAAAGTCCCGCAAAAAAAGCGATGAAGCCTTTCTTGGTTTCATCGCTTAGTGGGGTAGTATACGGAATGTATTACGCTTTTTGGGCTGACTTATCTTGAGATTTGTTGCGGTTATTTCTCTTGCGCCGTTTGTTTTTGAGATTGTTCTTGGCTGTTCGTTCCAATGATACGCGGGCATAACCGTTATAGTATTCCCGAAGGTCGGGGTTCATTTCGTAAATAAGTTTATGAACGGAGACGGTGTCGCTTTTGTCGGGACAGATTCTCATATGTACATAGAATTCGCCGTGTTCGGGACAGGTTATGCAGCACATTTTCTTGTGTTTACTGATATTATAGATTGCTCTTGAACGAATCGGAGTTTGACAGTAGGGGCAGGGCGTATAATAGATACGGGGGTCGTATCGGAGTGTAGTCTGCTTGTCTATTTTGCGGATTTCTTCGAACGACAGATGGTCGAAGTCCATGGGGTCATAGAATTCGTCTTTATATTCGGCGATGCCTTTTTTGCCGTCGAGCTTTTTCAGAACGGCGGTTGTCAGCGAGGCATCGTTCAAGGCATCGTGAAGTTTACCGGGGATTTTCAGCTGCAGGTATTCTGCCGCGGCAACGAGAGCGGTAGAGCGTTTGGCGCCTTTGATTTGGTTTTTATAGATAATTTGAAGGTCATAGTTTTTGTGTTCCCATTTTTCGATGCCGTGGGCTTCGAGATTTTCCTTTAGGACGGGAATATCGGCATTGCCCCATGTGAAGGTAACGAAGTTATCACCGCAGAATTTAAGGAAATTCTCATATGCTATGACAAAGGGAACGCCGTGTGAGAGAGCTTCTTCGTCAAGTCCCGTCAGCTCCAGCACACGGGAATGAATTTTCTTGTAAAAGACGGGCTTAACGAGATATTTAAAAGAACCCGTAAGATTGAATTTGTCATCAAGCCTGACGGCGCCTATTTCGATTATCTCGCCCGTCAGAAAGTGACCGCTCTCAAGGAGAAGTTCACGGCCTCTTGTCTGGTTCCATTCGAGGTCAAATATTATATAGTTCAAGAGGATATCCTTTCAAAATTGCAATTACTATGAGGGATTATAGCAGATTCAATCGACAATTTCAAGTATTTAGCGAAATATATTTCAACTAATCTCAAATAAATATTGACATTCAACCTGTTTTGCTGTACAATAGGTAGAGTGCCAGATTATATAATATATGGAGATATCAATGCTTGAACTTAAAGGTATCTGCTTTTCCGTTGACGGCGAAAACGGCACGTCGGCGGGAAAAAAGGAAATACTTAAAGATATAAATTTGAAGATAGACGAAAGGTTTGTTGCCGTAACGGGCCCGAACGGCGGTGGAAAATCCACGCTTGCGAAGATTATTGCGGGAATATACACTCCGACGGCGGGACGGATTTTGCTTGACGGAGAGGATATAACAAGCCTCAGTGTCACCGAGCGTGCGAGAGCGGGCATAAGCTTTGCCTTTCAGCAGCCCGTTAGATTTAAGGGTATAACGGTGAGAGACCTTATATCCACTGCCGCAGGGGGCGATATTTCGGTTGCGAGAGCGTGTTCGTATCTGTCCGAGGTCGGACTTTGCGCCAAGGAATATATTGACCGTGAAGTCAATGCATCTCTTTCGGGCGGCGAGCTTAAACGTATTGAGATTGCAACCGTAATGGCACGCGGAACGGCTCTGTCGTTGTTCGACGAGCCCGAAGCTGGTATTGACCTTTGGAGCTTCAACAACCTTATTCGGGTTTTCGAAAATATGCATGACAAGGCGGGAGGAACTATCCTTATAATCTCCCACCAGGAAAGAATTCTCTCCGTTGCCGACCGAATAGTGGTGGTCAGTGCGGGAGAAATCAGCGCCGACGGCAAGGCAGAGGAAATATTGCCCACACTTATGGGACACAGTATGTGCCAAACACTCGAAAACAAACTTCACTGAGGCTGTCATGGACAAAATTCAAGAAAATCTTTTGGAACAGATTGCCGATATTCACGGCACACCCGAAGGGGCATACAATATAAGAGCCAACGGCAAAGCGGGCGGCAGACGTACAACCGACGAGATTGACATCGTAACGAAAGAGGACAAGCCCGGAATAAACATTTATATTAAAGCGGGCGTTCAAAACAAGTCCGTTCATATTCCAGTCGTCATTACCGAAACGGGACTTTCCGACCTTGTTTACAATGACTTTTACGTCGGAGAGGGAGCATCCGTTGTTATAGTTGCGGGATGCGGCATTCACAACAGCGGAGATTCCGAAAGCCGCCATGACGGCATTCACACATTCCACCTTGAGAAGGGCGCAAAGGTCAAATATATAGAAAAGCACTACGGCGAGAGCGCAGTCGGCGCTTCGGGCGGCAACGTCATGAACCCGACTACCGTTATATATCAGGATGAGGACAGCGAGCTCATAATGGAAACGGTGCAGATAAGAGGTATTACCTCGACTGTCAGAAAGACTTTCGCATATCTTGACAAGGGTGCATCCGTTGAAGTACGGGAAAAGATAATGACCGACGGCGAACAGTTTGCGAATACCGAGTTTGAAGTCGAAATGAACGGCGACGGTTCAAGGGCAAACGTCGTTTCGCGTTCGGTTGCCAAGGATACTTCAAAACAGCTCTTTATATCCAATATAATCGGCAATTCCGCCTGCACGGGACATACCGAATGCGATGCTATCATTATGGACAACGCAACGGTCACGGCAGAGCCGAAGCTTGTTGCCGCAAACGTCGATGCACAGCTTATACACGAGGCCGCAATCGGCAAAATAGCAGGCGAACAGCTGACTAAACTCATGACACTCGGACTGTCCGAGAGTGAGGCCGAAGAGATGATAGTTTCGGGATTTCTCAAGTAATATGGCGGATATAAATATTGTACTCCATGAGCCCGAAATTCCGCAGAACACGGGAAATATTGCCCGTACTTGCGCCGCAACGGGTGCCGCCTTGCACCTTATCAAACCGCTCGGCTTTGAGCTTGACGACCGCAAAATGAAGAGAGCGGGGCTTGACTATTGGGATAAACTCGAAGTATACTGTTACGAGAGCCTTGACGACTTCTTTGAGAAGAATTCATACCCCGAAGTTTTTCCGTTTACAACAAAGGCAAAGCGGAATTTTACCGAAGTTTCGTATCCCACGCCGTGCTATCTCCTGTTCGGGAAGGAAACCAAGGGTCTGCCCGAAGATTTTATCCTTCAAAGGCTTGACAGATGTGTGCGTATACCGATGAGACCGACTTTGAGAAGCCTCAATCTCGCAAACTCGGTCTGTGTTGCCGTATACGAGGTTTTAAGACAGCACGGATTTTCCGGTCTTTCTGCCGAGAGCGATTACTTCGGCGGAGATTTACAAGTATAATCAGAGGTAGAATATGGCGAATTTATTCGACAAAGTGTTCGGCACATACAGTGAACACCAGATAAAGAAAATATTACCCACCGTCAAGAAAATCGAAGCTTTGGCGCCTCAAATGAAGGCACTTAGCGACGGCGAGATGCTCAATATGACGGATACATTCAAGAAAAGACTCTCCGAAGGTGAGACTTTGGACTCAATTCTTCCCGAAGCTTATGCGCTTGTAACCGAAGCGTGCGACAGAGTTCTCGGTAAAAGACCGTTCCACGTTCAGCTTATATG
>CAZCSZ010000105.1:3839-4811 GCA_964501305.1 uncultured Ruminococcus sp. | reverse complement strand
CGCTTTTTTTCGTAAAATTTTTCAAAAAATTATAAAATGTTCGTTGCGGGGTATTGAACAGCGGAGATTTATGTATTATAATATTGATGCGGGTTGAATTGTTTTGCCCTGTATTTCGGTTTGGAGGCGCAAATGGATACGGAAAGATATTTCGACTTTATGTACGGTTCAAATTGTTGCGCCGAGGGCACCTCGAACGGTAAAAGCACGGACGCTTGCGAGAGCGATTATGCTGTATATCTGTTCCATCAAGGGACGAATTTTGCCGCGTACGACCTTATGGGTTGTCATTACACTTTTGATGCCGACAGCGGGATTTACACATACGTATTCCGCGTATGGGCGCCCCGCGCGGACAAAGTTGAGGTTATAGGCGATTTTTGCACCTGGAACAGCGGTATACCGATGAGTAAAATCTCAAACGGTATATGGGAGGCTGTTTTTACAAGCTGTGATTTACTTGAAGGTGCATTCTACAAGTATGCTTTGACGAGGGGTAATTCCCGTATAGAAAAAAGCGACCCTTACGCATTTGCCTCGCAAACTCTGGGGAATACCGCATCGGTTATTAAAGATATATCGAATTTTAAATTCGGTGACGGAAAATGGATGGCGGAACGGAAACGGAAATTCCGTTCGGAAAAGAAACGTCTTAAAAGTCATTTTTATCCGTCTCCGATGAATATATATGAAGTACACGCGGCGTCGTGGAAAACGAAAGACGGCGCTTGCAATTCCGACGGTGAGCATTACCTGAACTACAGAGAGCTTGCCGACTCTCTTGCACCTTACGTTAAAGATATGGGGTATACTCACGTTGAGCTTTTGCCGATTACGGAGTATCCGTTTGACGGCTCGTGGGGTTACCAAGTGACGGGTTACTATGCGCCGACTTCACGTTACGGCACGCCCGAAGACTTTGCCTATTTTGTTGACAGAATGCACCGTGACGGTATCGGTGTGATTATGGAC
>CAZCSZ010000105.1:0-3829 GCA_964501305.1 uncultured Ruminococcus sp. | reverse complement strand
GGGTACCTGCTCATTTTCCGAAAGATATATCGGGACTTTATGAGTTTGACGGTTCGCCGCTTTACGAATATCAAGGTGCCGACAGGATGGAAAACAGAGGTTGGGGCACAAGGTATTTCGATGTGGGACGGGAAGAAGTTCAGTCTTTTCTTATATCAAATGCGCTCTTTTGGCTGAGAAAATACCATGTTGACGGGCTTCGCACCGATGCCGTGGCATCTATGCTTTATCTCGATTATGACCGCGAGCCGGGCGAGTGGATTCCGAATGTGAACGGCGACAATAAAAATCTCGAAGCGATTTCATTCTTCAAGAAGCTTAACAGCGCCGTATTTGCCGAGTTTCCCGACGTGCTTATGATTGCAGAGGAATCGACGTCGTGGCCTATGATTACGAAACCTGTTGACCTCGGCGGTTTGGGCTTTAACTTCAAGTGGAACATGGGTTTTGCCAATGATATGTTCGAATACGTGTCAATGGATCCGATTTACCGTCAGTATCACCACAACAAGCTTACATTCCCCTTGATGTATGCTTTTAACGAGAACTATATTTTGCCCGTGTCGCACGATGAAACCGTACACGGGAAATGTTCGCTTTATAATAAAATGTTCGGTTCATATGATGAGAAATTCTCGTCGATGCGGGCTTTTCTCGTCTATATGATGACGATGCCCGGCAAAAAGCTTCTGTTTATGGGCTGCGAATTCGCTCAAGTGCGTGAATGGGACTACGAAAATCAGCTTGAGTGGTTCATGCTCGACTATCCGAGACATACCGAAATGATGCGCTTCGTTAAGACGCTTAACAGAATTTATCTCGATAACAGTGAGCTTTGGGAAATTGATGATTCCTGGGACGGTTTCTCTTGGATTGAAGCCGACAGGACTAACGATAACACTGTTATCTATGAACGTAAAAATTCCGACGGAAAATCCCTTGTCGCTCTCGTGAATTTTTCCCCCTGCGATAGGGAAAACTATGAATTCGATGTCAAAGGCGGCTCCTATTACGAAGTCATTCTTAATTCCGATCTTTATGAGTTCGGCGGGCGTAATGTCAACCCCGATGTATCATATCCCGTCTTTCGGGAAAAATACCGCAAAGGCAAAAAGCTCCTTACCCGCCGTTACCTGAAATTCAATCTTCCTGCGTACACCGCTCTTATCCTGCGGCGTCGCCAAAAACCCTTGGATAATATGTGATTATCGGTTCGGCTGATGCCGATGTGGAACGTTGCTCTCCGGTATAGCGGGGTGAAACCCAACAAGCGGGGGCAAAGTTCGCAGCGGAAGAGAAGAACATAATCAAAAATAAACATAGACAAATGAAACAAAGAGCGAAGGGGAGGCAATCACATGTACAGAAAGACAGAGTGTGTGGCAATGTTACTTGCGGGCGGACAGGGTTCGAGGTTATACGCCTTGACGGAGAAAACCGCAAAGCCTGCGGTGACATTCGGGGGAAAATATCGGATAATAGACTTTCCGATGTCCAACTGTGTAAATTCGGGAATATACACAGTAGGCGTACTCACGCAGTATCAGCCGCTTGTATTGAATGAATATATAGGAAAGGGCGGCCCGTGGGACCTTGACAGGGCAGCGAGCGGAGTTACGGTATTGCCGCCGTATCAAGCCAAAGAGGGCGCGGACTGGTACAAAGGTACGGCGAACGCCATATATCAGAATTTCGCTTTTATAGACAGATACGACCCCGACTACGTGTTGATTCTTTCGGGTGACCATATATACAAAATGGATTACAGCCGTATGTTAAAAGCTCACAAAGAGGCTCATGCGGATGCGACGATAGCGGTACTTGAGGTGCCGATGGAAGAGGCATCGAGGTTCGGCATAATGAATACGGACTCGGATATGCGGATTACCGATTTTGAAGAGAAACCGAAGGAGCCGAAGAGCAACAAAGCGTCGATGGGAATTTATATATTCTCAAAAGAAGTGTTGAAAGAGTATTTGAAGCGGGACGAGGCTGACCCCAATTCATCAAACGATTTCGGCAAAAACGTAATTCCGGCAATGCTCGGTGACGGAAAGAAACTCATTGCTTATCCGTTTGAAGGATACTGGAAAGATGTGGGCACTATAAGCAGTCTGTGGGAAGCTAACATGGACCTTTTAGGAGAAAATCCCGTTTTTAATTTGCGTGACCGTGATTTTATAATTTATTCGAGAAATGAAGCTCACCCACCGCACAGAATGGGTGAAAACGGGCGTGTGATTAACTCGCTTGTGACAGAAGGATGCGATATTGAAGGCGTTGTCGAGAACTGCGTGCTTTCGAGCGGCGTCAAAGTCGAACGGGGGGCTTACGTTAAAGATTCCGTTATTATGGCGAATGTTGTCATCGGTGAAGGCGCAACCGTCAATTACAGTATTATCGACAGCGGAGTAACGGTAGGCAAAAACTGCGTGATAGGAAAAACGAAATCGTCGGCTACCGAAGTTTGTGTTGTTGCGGGTGGCCTTGACCTTCCCGACGGCACGGTAGTTAAAGACGGTGCTATTGCGGATAAAGCATATTTTGAGAAAACGGAGGGGGCTTGTTAAATGTCTACAGCGGGAATTATTTTTTCAAACGTACACGACAACAATATACCTGAACTTACTGCCGCACGAACGATAGCGTCCGTTCCGTTCGGTTGCCGTTACCGTTTTATCGACTTCACTCTCTCAAATATGGTGAACTCAAATATTAATAATATCAGAGTTATCACCAACAATAACTATCTTTCTTTGATGGACCATATAGGTTCGGGTAAAGACTGGGATTTGGCACGCCGTTCGGGCGGTATTACAATGCTTCCGCCTAACGTCACGTCGACTTATAGCACGGGACGCAATCCCGCATCCCGCCTTGAAGCACTTAAAAGCGTTAACTACTCATTGTCGAAACTGAAAGACGAGTTCGTTGTTCTGTCCGACTGTGATGTTATCTGCAACGTCGATTTGAATGATATTATCGAATATCACGCTTCAACGGGCGCCGATATGACGCTTGCCGTCAAAAAAATGGTGCTGACTGAAGAAACTGCCAAAAGCAATATCATTATCAATGCCGATTCCGACGGCAGGATTTACGATGTTTTGACTTACCCCGACAGCTTTTCGGGCGAAGCCGAAGTTTGCCTTAACATGATTGTCATGCGCACGGATTATCTCCAACGCATGATTAACGATTCAATTGCCCGCAACTGGGTCAGTCTCACAAGGGATGTTATAGCGGGAAATCTTGCAATATCCGATTTCCGTGTTTACCGCTATGACGGCTTCTTTGCCAACATCCTTTCAATGGCGGACTATTTTAAGTACTCTATGGAGCTTATTAAAAGCAGCGATGCCCGCCGTGAGCTGTTCGAAGTTAAAAACAGACCTGTCCTGACAAAAGTCCGTAACTCAGAACCGACTTATTACAGTAATACCTCACGTGTGAAAAATTCACTTATCGCTGACGGTTGCGTTATTGAAGGTACAGTCGAGAATTCTATCCTTTTCCGCGGCGTTAAAATCGGTCGGAATACCACCGTTCGAAATTCTATTCTTATGCAGGATACCCTTCTGGGCGATGGAGCATACCTCAATTGCGTTATCTCCGACAAAAACGTTGTCGTGCGTGACGGCGTTATGCTCTCCGGCGTCGAATCGCAACCGTACTATATCTCTAAACGTAAGATGATTTGATTGGCGCTTCCCCTTTGCGGGACTTTGCCCCACGCCCCATGCTGGGCTTCGCCCTCAGGCATAGCGGGGCTTTGCCCCGTACCCCATGAGCCTTTTGTAAAAGGCTCAACCGAAAACTTTATACAGTG
>CAZCSZ010000104.1:0-4813 GCA_964501305.1 uncultured Ruminococcus sp. | reverse complement strand
ATCATCAAGTGTAATAAGCCTTTCCGAAAGAAAACCTTCAATTCCGTTTCTCATGCCGTATATATGCTGAACGGCATTACTCTTGAGCAAGCCGTATATGACACCGGCAAGACTTGAATTAATTGCGGCAGTCGGTCCGCCCGACTGACCTATAACGGCATTTCCGACGAAATTCATAATTGCAGTACAAACACCTTATAAAGGAACTCCTTTTATATATTATTATAAGTGTATCATATATAAGTTCAAAAGTCAATAACAGAAATAAAAATGTTTATACAAGTTGCCGAATACGACAATCTTTTTAATTGTATTCAGCTATTATTTATGTAAAATAAAGAAAGGACATATAGATTTTGGAACATAAAACCGAAAACGTACAATTTGAATTAAAATCAGAAATACTCAAAGTTAAGCTGTCGGGAGAAATTGACCATCATAGTGCAATAGGCATTAAACGTTCTATTGATTCGAGACTTTATTCGGCTCGCCCCTCAGTACTGTGTTTGAACCTAGAAAAAATAGGATTTATGGACTCGTCGGGACTTGGCCTTATATTAGGTCGTTATCAGCTCTGCCGTGAACTTGGAGTGAAATTCGCAATTGAAAACCCGAGTTATCACGTAATGAAAATACTCAAGGTTGCGGGATGCGACAAACTAATAAAAATAGAAAAAGGAGATAAAGACAATGCGAAAGAAAACAAAAATCATCAATAAAGCAAAGGTCACATTCCCTTCGCTGTCTGTTAACGAAGCGCTTGCAAGGTCATTTACGGCAGCTTTCATGATGCAGCTGAACCCGACAGTCGGAGATGTATCCGATATGAAATGTGCGGTATCAGAAGCTGTAACAAATTCCATAATACACGCATACAGCGGAACAATAGGTACGGTAACTGTTTCTGCGACACTGAGCGAGGACAGAACTCTTAAAGTTACAATATCGGACAGGGGTTGCGGTATTGAAAACGTAAAAAAAGCCCTTGAACCGTTGTACACAACGAACACAGACGGAGACAGAAGCGGTATGGGATTTACGGTAATGGAGACATTTACGGATAAAATCAAAGTTACGTCAAAACTCGGACGGGGAACAAAAGTAGTACTTATCAAAAAAATTGAAGAATAAGCTATGGAAAGAACGGGAAAACAGTATTCCAACAACTCCGATTACCTTGAAGCGGCGGCAAACGGCGACGAGGCGGCATGCGAAGCGCTCGTTAGGAACAATTATACGCTTGTAACTTCGGTTGCAAGGCGTTTTCAAGGAAGAGGCTGTGAGCTTGATGACCTTATACAAATAGGTATGATAGGTATGATTAAGGCTATCCGAAGCTTTGATATATCAAGAGGTTTTTCTTTCTCAACGTATGCTGTGCCTATGATTATGGGTGAAATACGTAAGTTTCTGCGTGACGACGGTTTACTTAAAGTTGGGCGCAAGCGCAAGCAGAACATATACGCCGTCGCCAAAGCCGCCGAGACATTTGCAGCCGAAAATGGGCGGGATGCAAAGCTGTCTGAAATAGCAGAGATTACCGGTCTGGATATAAAGGATGTATCGGAAGCAATTGAAATATCGTCGCCTGTCATATCAACATCCGTTCTCGTCGGCGAGAACGGCGGATTAACGCTCGAAAACACTTCTGTACTGTCAGACAGCTCATTCGACTCGGAAATCGAAAAAATAGCCCTTCTCGAGGCTGTGAAGATGCTTGAACCGACAAGGCAGAAGATTGTTATGCTGAGATTTTACAGAAATCTGTCGCAACAGGAAACAGCTGAGCAGCTCGGTCTTACCCAAGTTAAGGTTTCAAGAGAAGAAAAGAAAATCTACGCTTTTTTAAAGGATAAATTGACCTAACGTGCAATATAATGAAAGAAAATCAAATTAATTCTTTAATAACTTCACTATATAAGACAGCAACGCGTATTACATTATTATGTATCATGTATTAACTATTAAATTCCATGTTTGTCAACATATTTAAAAAAATTACGCGAAATCAAACTCAGAAAATTAATCCTCGTTATTTAAATATTTACACCGAATTTTCAATTTTTCGACCTGCAAATGTCAATCAATGCCGTATTTTGAAACAAAAATTGTAGTCGATTTCATTGTTGATTTTGTCCATGCAATATGGTATAATGTCAACATAATGGGTTAATAACCACTGTTTATATTTGTTTCGGCAGAAAGGTTCAGTAATATTACAGCCGATTTAACCGATGCCGTTAGATTGCAAATATCCTTCATTAACATAATATGAGGTCATAGAATGATTAAAGAAAAAATATCAAAGATTGTATCCGTATTGAAGAAAGACGGCTTTGCGGTTGCCTTTCGTAAAATCATAAAATACGCTAAAGGAACAGTAAAAAAGCACTTAAAAATCGGTTATAAAACCGACTTTATTAAGAATAAAAACTATTACGGAATAATGATTGATAACGCTCTTTTGGGAAGCTTTGACCGCATTCTTGTTTGGAGAGGCTCATTCGGTTGGAGTGTCCCTCTTTTTCAGCGCCCGCAGCATATAGCAAATGCAATGTCGGAGCTTTCCTGTCTTGTGTTCTATGAAGTTACTCAAATGACCGACAGCACAAAAGCAATTGAGAAGAAGAAGGACAACCTCTATCTTGTAAATTTTGAGAATTCATATATTAGCTCAATGCTCCTTTCGAAACTTGAAGAGACCGACAAACCGAAATACCTTCAATTCTATTCAACCGATTGGACACTCAATCTATCTTGCGTCAAGGAATTTCAAAACAGAGGTTACGGTATTCTGTATGAATACATTGACGAAATCAACCCTCACCTTGCAGGAACTTCTTCCCTGCCGCTCAATATTTCCGAGAAGTACAACTACGCAATGAATTCGCCCGATGACGTTTTGATAGTTGTAACAGCCGATATGCTTCAGAAAGACGTACTCAAAAAGAGGGGAGAAAAAAACACTGTATTTGCCGCAAACGGGGTTGACTACGATTTTTTCCGCAACATTAAAACCGACTTTGAATTCCCGGCTGAATTCCTTGAAATATTGAACAGCGGCAAAACCCTGGTCGGATATTACGGCGCTATGGCGAATTGGATTGATTATGAACTCATAAAGAAGGTTTGCGACACCGACGAATATATATTTGTCCTGTTTGGAGTCAGATACGACACATCTCTTGATGACTCGGGGATTTTAAATCACAAAAACGTCAAATTCATGGGTTCGGTTGACTATAAAGAACTTAAATACTATGCATCAAAGCTCGATATTTTGACAATTCCCTTCATTATTAATAGTATTACACGCGCAACCTCTCCTCTTAAGCTGTTTGAATATATGGCACTTCACAAGCCGATAGTAACAAGCGATATGAATGAGTGTAAGAAGTTCAAATCCCCGCTTATTGCCGCCGACAGTGATGAATTTTTAAGACTTCTCGACAAGGCAAAAGGTCTTATTGCAAGTGAAGAATATATTAATCTTTGCGACAATGAAGCCAAGGCAAACTGTTGGAATTTCAAGGCCAAAGAGATAATATCACTTATGGAGAAGTACGAAGAATCAAGGAAAATATGACAAAAGGCTTCAGGCAAAATGCTTGAAGCCTTTTTGATTCTATGCATGCGGAATTCCGTAATGAATACATTCAAACTCGCCGTTCTTAAAGTAAACTCTCGGAACACGTTTTGATATACCGCATATTATTTCGTAAGGAATAGTCCCAACTTCACGGGCAATTTCCGACACAGTGAGAGTTGCGCCGCAGTCGGTACCGAAAAGCGTTACGACAGTACCTACCTCGACGTCGTCGATTTCGGTAATATCGCACATAAGCTGATCCATACATATCCTACCCGTAATCTTTGACTTCTTGCCGTTAATGATTACATATCCGATATTTGAAAGCGCGCGGGGCACTCCGTCGGCATATCCCGCACAAACGGTTGCCACCTTCATTCTTTCGGGAGCTTTGAATGTACAACCGTAACTTATCGGTGTTCCCTTTTCGATCTCGTGTATATGTATAACTTCACTGCGAAGAGACATTGCGCTTTTGAGACCTTTGACCTTGGACAAATTCACTGTATTCGACGGTGCAATGCCGTAAAGATAAATGCCTTCTCTGACAAGTTCAAACTCACAGTCAAGCTGAGTTACGGCGGCACTGTTGAATATATGCCTTATAGGTATATGAACACCCTTCTCGCTGAGTTTACTCGTGAAGTTGCGAAACAACTCCAGCTGTTGCAGTGTAAATGAAGTATCAATACCGTTATCGGAATCGGCAAAGTGACTGAAAATGCCTTCGATATTTACATTCGTGAAATCCGATATTGCTTTGACTTGATTTAAGCTTTCTTCATTAGGTTCAAAACCGATTCTGTTCATACCTGTATTTAAAGCTATATGAATATTGATTGTTTTACGAAGCTCCTCGGCATACCTCTGAAGTTTTAAAGCTTCGCCGAAGTCCCAAACGGTAGGTGTAACATTGTATTTAAACAGAGCATGGAAAGATTTCTCCGAGGTATGACCCAAAATCAGAATTTTACCGTCGGCAATGCCGCCTTCGCGGAGTTCAATAGCCTCGTCAACGCTTGCAACTCCGAAATAATCAGCCTTGTTTTCAAGACACTTCGCAATTCTGCATGCGC
Source organism: uncultured Ruminococcus sp. (assembly GCA_964501305.1). Classification (GTDB taxonomy): domain Bacteria; phylum Bacillota; class Clostridia; order Oscillospirales; family CAG-272; genus RUG14199. Next base: position 148 of record CAZCSZ010000104.1, on the reverse strand, counting down.
CGTGGCCGTAAGCATCGGCTTTCACAACAGCCATTTTTAAAGTATCGCCGCAAAGAAGGTTTGAAAGCAAGTCGAAATTATTCTCAACGGCATCAAGGTCAACCTCGGCCCATGTTCTTAAATTGAAATTTTCCGTCATATAAAAACC
>CAZCSZ010000103.1:0-4831 GCA_964501305.1 uncultured Ruminococcus sp. | reverse complement strand
TGCCATTATTCTTTTTACGCTTGCCATAAAAGTCGTGCTTCTTCCGATATCGGTGTGGATCCACAAGAATTCAATTCTTATGGTCAAAATGCAGCCGCAAATCAACTTTCTGAAAGCCAAGCATTACGGTAATACCGATGCAATAGCCGACGAACAGTCGAAGCTTTTCAAGAACGAGAACTATCATCCGATGCTCTCTCTTGTGCCGCTTGTACTTCAGCTCGTGCTTCTCATGGGAGTTGTTAATATCATTTATCATCCGATGGGATATCTGTTCGGATTTTCCAACGATGTTTCGACTGCTCTTGCGAACTTTATAGGTCAGTCAACCGAGTCTAATTCATACGAGCTTCACGTTATAGCGGCAATTCAGAACGGAACACTCAACATTCAAAGTGCGGTTCCGGGCATTTCCGCCGAGGTTCTCTCGTCGGTTATCGATAAAGTGAGTAACTTCGACCTCGGATTTATCGGATATAATCTGACCCTTGTTCCGACGCAGGTGTGGGCAGAGCAGCTCAAATATATTGCCGTGCCTCTTGCCGCAGGCATTTCTTCGTGGGTTCTTTGCTTTACGCAAAACCTCGCCAACGTTATTCAGCACGAACAGAATAAGCTCAGTCAGTACGGTCTTATGGCGGTTTCCGTCGGAATATCGCTCTACCTCGGCTGTTTCGTTCCTGCCGGAATAGCGCTCTATTGGGTTGCAAGCAACCTCTTTTCCGTTGTTCAAATGTACTCGCTCAATGCGATAATAAACCCGAAGAAATATGTTGATTACGAGGCACTTGAGCAGAGCCGGAAGGCGCTTGACGATATCGAAAAACTTGAGGCATCGTCGAAGAAGGATGAAAACTACAGAGAGAACAAGGCAAGAGAGCGCAAGGATTATAAGAGGTTTATGAAAATCGCTAACAAGCACCTTGTTTTTTATTCCGAGGGAAGCGGTTTTTATAAATACTTCAAAGAGCTCATAGAACAGCTCCTCGAACGCTCTACGGTCACAATCCACTATGTTACAAACGACCCGAATGATGTAATATTCGAAGTTGCCAAAGAACAGCCCAGAATAAAGCCTTATTATATCGGTCTTAAGAAAACCATAACTCTTATGATGATGCTTGAAACCGACATCATGGTAATGACAACGCCTGACCTTGATAAGTATTACATCATCACAATCCACTATGTTACAAACGACCCGAATGATGTAATATTCGAAGTTGCCAAAGAACAGCCCAGAATAAAGCCTTATTATATCGGTCTTAAGAAAACCATAACTCTTATGATGATGCTTGAAACCGACATCATGGTAATGACAACGCCTGACCTTGATAAGTATTACATCAAGCGTTCATACATTAAAAAAGATATCGAATACATTTACGTCAACCACGGAATGAACAGCGTTCACATGAGTCTTTCCGAAGGTTCCTTGGATGCTTTTGATACAATCTTCTGTCCCGGGCCTCATGTTTACAATGAAATCAGAGCAACGGAAAAGGTATACAACCTTCCCGAAAAAACTCTTGTTAAGTTCGGACATCCTCACCTCGACAATCTCGTGAGAAAGGCCGAAGAAGAGCTTAAGGATGCAAGGCCAAACGAAAGGAAGGAAATTCTCATCGCGCCCTCATGGGGGGACGATAATATCCTCGATTCCTGTCTTGATATCCTTATCGAAAAACTCTACCGTCCGGAATATCATATAACGGTGAGACCTCACCCCGAGTATATAAAGAGATACGGTGCGAGAATGCAGCAAATAGTTGACAGATATTCCGACCGCGACGAAAATCTGCTCTCATTTGAGCTTGACTTTTCGGTAAATAAATCCATTTATTCATCTGACATCTTGATTTCCGACTGGTCGGGAGTAGCCAATGAGTTCTGCTTCGCAACCAAGAAACCCGCTCTGTTTATTAATACGGATATGAAGGTTGTTAACCCCAATTGGGAGAAAATCAATATGACGCCGAGCGAAATATTCCTTCGTGACGAAATCGGTATTTCGCTTAACAAGGAAGACCTCGATAAGGTTGACCAAACCGTGGAAAAACTTTTAAACAGCTCCGATTACTACACGGAGACTATCAAAGAGAGATACGACTATCTCATTTATAACCACAATACGGCCGCAAAGGCCGGAGCAAAATATATCCTGTCCTCTCTTGCCGCAAAGCAGAAAGCTTCAAAAGAGGCAAAATGAGTACGGATTAATTATAAAAACAATATTTGAGAGGTAATAATATGGAAAACTTAGTTATGAATTTGGGTGTTATAAGAACGTCAATGTACATTGACCCCGCGGCAACGACGGTACTTATATCTTCTATCAGTGCAATTGCCGTTGCAGTCGGCGCATCTGCCATAATCATTTGGAGAAAAGTCAAGAAGAAGGCCGGAAAAGTACTTCACATTGACGAGAATGCAAATAAAGAAGTCGAAGAGGACATTCAGGTATTCGATGACGATGATGACGAATAAACGTCGCCGAGGCTTTTGCCGCGGCTGACCTTGTGCTTGTTACGGCACCGAGCTTTTTTGATGCGTGCATTTGCCTGATTTTTCATCACGCTGTTGTACGGCGGACTTTACATACGAGCTCATAATTTTGATTCGAATTGCCGATTTCTTGGGTGTTAATTCCGATAATATGAAGAATACAACGGAGCGGCATACCGGTGTCACCGATAATGAAAACATATTCTGCTTTAAGAATTACGAAATCAAATCAGCTGAAGATTTAACGGATTTCCGCAGGCAGTAAACTGTCGGGGCTTCCCCTTTGGCAGAAAACAGGAAGATTTCTGCCAAAGGGGGTTTTGTTTTCCGAAATACCCTGTTTTAGAGTTTGTCAGACGATTGACAAAGGTAATATAATATGGTATACTTTCTGCATAATTCCGCTTGCAAAGGAGGTTGAAGATGAACAGCACGACGACAAAAGATAAGAAGAGAATATTTGCCGTACGCAAAAGAAATTTGCCGATATCGATTCTTGTGTCGGTTTCACTGCCGCTTGTAATCGCAGTCGCAGTTCCGTTCGATATTTTTTGCAGTAATTTCGAAGAATTCGGCTGTAAACTTATTGATTTTATCCCTTTTTGCCTCCTTGTTTTCCTTACATTATCATCGTTCATCTTTCTTTTGATGTGTCTGTTCAGCGGAGCGGCATACAGAGGCGTCTCGTCGGTGCTTATCGGAGCGTCCGTTATGCTCTTTATTCAAAGCAACTTCATGAACAGAGGAATTGAATCGCTGAAGGGTGATAATACCGAAACGGCAGCTGTGTCGGGTTCGGTTACGGTGCTCAATGCGATACTGTGGATAGCGGTTATTGCTGTTTTTACAGTGGCGGGAATTTATTTCGGAAAGCGTTTTTCAGTGGTTAAAAGCATTAGTGTAGCGCTTTGTCTTGTGACTTTGGTGCCTTACATTTCAAGCTGTGCCACTCTCGCATTTACGACAGAAAACCTGTTCGGAGCGAATTATTCCGAAACCCCGTATTTTTCCACCGTGGAGAATCTGACCGAGATTTCAAGCAACAGAAATGTATTTGTGTTCTGTGTCGATAGGTTCGATGAGAAGTTCTATTCTTATTCCCATGAGAATCATCCCGAATATTTTTTCGAGCTTGACGGTTTCACTCATTTCGGCAATCATACGTCGCTTTACGGCAGAACATATCCGTCGCTTGTATATATGCTTTCAGGCAAAAAATACGAGGGGGCACCGAGAAAGGAATTTTTGAATTCGGCATATGATGATGCCGCGACATTCAAGACACTGAGGGACAACGGCTATAAAATAAATGTATATACAAATTCGTATTACAGTTTCGACAGCGGTCGTTCACTCGGACCGTGGTGTGACAATTTTGTCGAGGCCGACAAGGATAATTATAATGTAAGCAGTCGACCGTCGCTCGCCTTTTTAATGATTAAAATCGCACTTTACCGCTGTTTGCCCTATGCACTGAAATCAATTGTGGGTGCAATCGGTTCAGGGGATGCAAACAAGTATATAAGCTATAATATAGATTATCCGACATACTCTCTCGACATGAAAAAAGTCTTTGAAAGAGTCAGCGGAGCAACTTTTAACGTGACCGACGAGAAGGTGTTTTCGTTTATTCATATTGAAGGCTGTCATTCCGCAAGATACGATGAGGAATGGGTCGGACAAATCGATGTAAACACCGTCGTTCCGTCTGAAGTTGACGTATCGGTATTCCACAGTCTCGAAATTGTAAATGAGTACATAAGGATAATGAAGGAATGCGGCGTATACAAGGACGCAACAATCATCATAACAGGTGATCACGGAACTGCAGATACCGATTACGGTGACCTTGAGTCGGCAAGGCTGACTACCCTTCTTGTTAAACCTTCGGGAAAAGATTCGGGCGGCATTGTTACCTCTTTTGCTCCGGTTTCTCACGAAAATCTATGGGGAACAATTTTCAAGAGCGAGGGTATTACACCCAAAGATGAGTTTGCCCCCTCCGTTTTCGATGTCTCAGAGGATGCCGAAACGGAAAGATACTACTACTGGCACAGACTGACGAGAAGCAAGACGTCATACTCCGAGCTTATATACGGGATAAACGGATATGCGGGTGATTTTTCAAACTGGTCTCTGATAAGCCAGGACGAACGTCCCGGAACAATATATAAATAAAAAATAACGGCTTGCGGGCGATGCCTGCGAGCCGTTATTGTCATCCCGGCTGTTATTAGAGTTATTAATTTGCCCTCTTTGTTTATCTATTCTCAAAATTAATTAAACAAATTTGCCGCGGAGATTGACATTCGGGCATATATTATGT
>CAZCSZ010000102.1:0-4837 GCA_964501305.1 uncultured Ruminococcus sp. | reverse complement strand
ATAATCGAGAGAGATATTAACGCTCTTCTCGATGCGGGTAATAAAACTACGGTTGCCGCTGTTGAAGCGTTCTTACGAGGCGAGAAAGTACCGGTTGAAAGCGAAAACGTTACCTTCGATGCGGCTGAGACTAAATGTACAGGTTCAAACTTCGGAGAATATGAAGAAGTACCGATGTCGGGAGTACGCAAAGCTATTTCCCTCTCAATGCATGCATCTCTCAGCGAAATGGCACAGCTTACCCTCAACACATCGTTTGATGCGAGCGCAATGATGGAATACAGAACGCAGCTCAAGGCCGGTGCCGATGCAATGGGACTTCCCAAAATATCAATAAACGATATGATTATGTTTGCCGTAAGCCGTGTGCTTGTTAAGTATCCCGATATCAATGCCACTTTAAAGGATGATATAATCAGAAAGTATAAGCACGCGAACATAGGTCTTGCCGTAAATACCGACAGAGGACTTCTTGTTCCCACAATATTCGGCGCCGATACAATGTCTCTTGTCGAAATTGCAAATGCCGATAAAAAATCTGCGGCAAAAGCAAAGGACGGAGCGCTGTCGCCCGATGAAATGAGCGGCGGTACATTTACCGTTTCCAATCTCGGTGTCTACGGAATAGAGAGCTTTACTCCCGTTATCAATCCTCCGCAAGTAGCAATACTCGGAGTATGTGCCGTAACGAACAGAATAAAAGCTGACGGAAGCGTTTATCCCGCAATGGGACTTTCACTTACAATCGACCACAGAGCCATAGACGGAGCACCTGCGGCGGCATTCCTCAAGGAACTTTGCACATCGCTTGAAAACTTCGGTCTGCTCCTTGCAAAGTGAGGTAAATATGGCATTTGATCTTATTATTTTAGGTGGCGGTCCTGCCGGATACAATGCGGCGGAAAGAGCTGCGAAAAGCGGACTTAAAACAGTCCTTTTTGAGGAACGCGCACTCGGCGGAGTATGTCTTAACGAAGGATGCATTCCAACAAAAACGCTTCTCAATTCCGCAAAGATATATGAGGCGGCAATACACGGTGCACCTTACGGAGTGAAGGTTGACGGAGCATCGATCGACCATGCTGCTGTAGTTGAAAGAAAGAACAAAGTCGTAAAGACTCTTGTTTCGGGTGTCGGCGCCAAAATGAAGGGCGCGGGCGTTACGGTAGTCAACAAAACGGCTAAAGTGACGGGAAAGAGCGAAAACGGTTTTTCCGTTGAGTGCGACGGCGAAAAGTACGAAGGCACAAGGCTTCTCATATGCACGGGAAGTGAGGCTGCCGTTCCCCCGATTAACGGACTTGCAAATGCCGTTGAAAAAGGTTTTGCCGTTACCAACCGTGAGATACTCGATTTAACAACCGTTCCGTCACGCATTGCGGTTATCGGCGGCGGTGTTATCGGTCTTGAAATGGCATCGTACTTTAATACGCTCGGCTCGGAAGTCACTGTCGTTGAGATGCTTGACAAAATTGCGGGACCGACAGACAGAGATATATCTAAAATCCTTCAATCAAATTATGAGAAGAAGGGTGTTAAGTTTATTCTCGGAGCAGGTGTCACCGCAGTTGATGCCGAAAAGGGAACTGTAGACTACAAGCTCGGAGACAAGATCGACAGTATAAAATGCGACCTTGTTTTGGTAAGTACGGGCAGACGTGCGAGAACAAAAGATATCGGGCTTGAAAAGCTCGGAGTTCTCACAAACAGAGGCGCCGTTATAACAGACGAGACCGGACGTACAAGCGTACCCAATGTATGGGCAGCGGGAGATGTCAACGGAAAGAGCATGCTTGCTCACACGGCATACCGTGAAGGTGAAGCGGCTGTCAACTCTATGCTCGGCATTAAAGACAAAGTTGATTACAGGGCAATACCCGCTGTAATATACACAAAACCCGAAGTCGGAACTGTCGGCGAGACTGTTGAGACTGCGGCAAAAGTCGGAATCGACGCCGAAGAACATACGGTCAGCTTGCGTTACAGCGGACGTTACGTTGCCGAAAACGAAGACGGAGACGGAATTGTAAAAATAGTCGTCGATAAAGAACATAAAACTGTTATCGGAGTACATATGATAGGCTCTTATGCATCCGAAATCATTTACGGTGCTGCCGCTATGGTTGCCCGTGAGGACAGAGTGATGGATGTCAGAAAGCTTGTATTCCCGCATCCCACGGTTTGCGAAGTAATCCGTGAGGGCATGTTCATGATTGATTAGATATAAATAATATAAAGGAAGGATATAAATTATGCCTAAGAGTCAGTATATAAGCCCGAAAGACGCATTTGAAAGAGGCTTTATAGAATTTGATAAGATACCGCTTTGTCAGTATGACAAAACGCTTGCCGAAGAAAAGAAGATTTACAAGAAAAAAGATTTTCTCCGTATCTACAGAGATATGAGAATTATTCGTGAATTCGAAACGATGCTCAATGAAATCAAAACGAAGAGCGTATATAACGGAGTAGAGTATCACAACCCCGGCCCCGCACACCTTTCCATAGGTCAGGAGGCATCCGCCGTTGGTCAGGCTTACTGCCTTGATATAAACGATTTTACGTTCGGTTCTCACAGAAGCCACGGTGAAATCCTTGCAAAAGGGCTTTCCTCGATTAACAAGCTCGATGATGATGAGCTTTACGACATAATGAAAGAGTTTCTCGGCGGAAATATTCTTTCCGTAGTTGAAAAAGAGAACCACACGGGAGATATCAAAGACCTTGCGATGGACTTTCTCCTTTACGGAGCACTTGCTGAAATTTTTGCCCGTACAACGGGATTTAACAGAGGCCTTGGCGGCTCGATGCACGCATTCTTCATTCCGTTCGGCATTTTCCCGAATAACGCAATAGTCGGCGGTGCTGCGCCTGTTGCACTTGGTGCGGCTCTTTACAAGAGAAGCTGCCACAAGAAGGGTATTGTAATTGCAAACTCCGGAGACGGTGCTCTCGGACGCGGTCCTGTTCTTGAAGCTCTCAATATGTCAAACATGGACCAGATTACGAAACTGTGGGGTATGGACGGCAAATACGATGACGGCGGAATGCCCATTCTCTTCAATGTATTCAACAACTTCTACGGCATGGGCGGACAGACACGCGGAGAAACGATGGGATTTGACATTCCGGCAAGACTCGGCGCGGGCTTCGCTCCCGAAATGATGCATGCGGAAAAAGTCAACGGTTACAATCCTCTTGCTGTTATTGAAGCTACCACAAGAAAGAAAGAACTTCTTCTTGCGGGCAAAGGCCCCGCACTTCTTGAAGTTGCAACATACAGAGTCAGCGGACATTCTCCTTCGGATTCTTCGACATACAGAAGTGCAGAGGAAATCGAAGAGTGGAAAAATGCTTGTCCTATTGCCGCTTATCGTGAAAAAATGGTCAAAGGCAAAATTGCGACAAATGCAGAATTCGATGCAATTGAAGCTGATATCATAAAGAGAGTTACAAAGATATGCAAGATGGCAACAGACGACAGCATTTCACCGAGAATGAATCTCGATGAAACTCCCGACGTCATTTCTTCCATCATGTTCTCAAATACAAACACTCCCAGCATGGACACAACAAGAGAGCCTGAAGTTCTCATGCCCAAAGCTGAAAATCCAAGAGTAAAACAAATCGCAGGCAAAGCCCGTTTCGCATACGACGAAAAGGGTCAGCTTATCCCGAAAATCAAACAGTACGGACTTCGTGACGGTCTCTTTGAAGCTATTTTCGATAAATTCTATGAAGACCCCACAACGATAGCATACGGTGAAGATAACCGTGACTGGGGCGGTGCATTTGCCGTTTACCGCGGACTTACGGAAGCTCTCCCGTATCACAGATTCTTCAATGCTCCGATTTCCGAAGCTGCAATTGTTGGCTCCGCTGTCGGTTATGCAATGGCAGGCGGCCGTGCTATTGTAGAGCTTATGTATGCCGATTTTATCGGTTGTGCAGGCGATGAAATCTTCAATCAGCTTTCAAAGTGGCAGTCGATGAGTGCGGGAATACTTAAGATGCCTGTTGTAGTACGTGTATCTGTCGGTTCAAAATACGGTGCACAGCATTCTCAGGACTGGACAGCTCTTTGCGCTCATATTCCCGGTCTCAAAGTATGTTTCCCCGCAACGCCCTATGATGCGAAAGGACTTATGGCGGAGGCGCTCAACGGTACTGATCCTGTCATATTCTTTGAATCGCAGAGAATATACGATATCGGTGAACAGTTCCACGAAGGCGGCGTTCCCGCAGAACCCTATACGATTAAATTCGGCGAGCCCGATGTTAAGCGTGAAGGAAAAGATGTTACAATCCTTACAATCGGTGCTGTTCTTTATCGTGCACTTGATGCGGCAAAGAAACTCGAAGAGGAATATGGCATAAGTGCTGAAGTCATTGACTCGCGTTCACTTGTTCCCTTTAACTACGAAAAGGTTATTGAAAGTGTTAAAAAGACAGGTAAAATCGTCATTGTCGGTGATGCATGTGACAGAAACTCCGTTATGCGTGACATGGCATCGAATATTACCGAAATGGCATTCGATTACCTTGATGCCCCGCCTGTTGTATTCGGCTCACGTAACTGGATTACACCAGCGTTTGAATTTGAAAAGTACTTCTTCCCGCAGGCAGACGGTATAATCGACGTTATCTCTCAAAAGCTTATGCCGATAGCAGGCAGAACGTTCACAATCAATGAAACTGAGCTTGAGCACATTGAAAGAAACAAGAAAGGTCTTTAATTAACGCCGGTTTTAACGGCAAATCTTGACGTTAAACTCTGAATCAATCGGGCACCCGAGAAATCGGGTGCCCTGTTCATTTTGCAGGGCGTTGCCTTCAG
>CAZCSZ010000101.1:0-4838 GCA_964501305.1 uncultured Ruminococcus sp. | reverse complement strand
GGATAAGTGATATAATTTTATATTAGTAATTATAAGGAGGCTCCTTAATGAAATGTATTGTTAACGGAAAGATTGTAACTCCTTCCGAAGTACTCGAAAATAAAGTTATCTTTTTCGACAGTAAAATAAAGTCGATTGCCGACTTCGACGGCGCCGACCTTTCGGAGTGCGAAGTAATCGACGCCAAAGGCGCATACGTTGCACCCGGTCTTGTCGATATACACATTCACGGCTACGTCGGCGAGGATACGTGCGACGGCAACCCCGAAGGACTTGAAAGAATGGCAAAAGCCATTGTCGAAAACGGCGTAACCTCGTTCTGCCCCACCACAATGACTGTTGCCAAAAGTCAGATAGAAAAGGCATTCGACTCAGCAAGAGAGCTCAAAGCTCGCAAGGAATACAGCGGTGCCGAGGTTCTCGGTATCAACTGCGAAGGCCCGTTCATCAACCCTTCGAAGAAAGGCGCACAGGCAGAAGAACATATTCTCCGCCCCGACGGAAAATTCATAGTCGACAACGCTGACATAATCAAACTTGTAACGATAGCTCCCGAAATGGACGGAGCTCTTGATGCCGTAAAGTACATAAGAGCCAATTCCGACGTACTCGTTTCCATGGGTCACACGGGTGCAAGCTTCGACGAGGCAAACGAAGGAATAAAAGCGGGTGTACGCCACACAACGCATCTCTTCAACGCAATGACACCGCTTATGCACCGTAATCCGGGTGTAGTCGGCGCCGCTCTTTCGGCTCACGGCGTATCGTGCGAGCTTATAGCGGACACATTCCACGTAAATAAAGGGCTCTTCGCCCTTGTTGCCGAAATCAAAGACGACAAGCTCTGCCTTATTACAGATTGCATGAGAGCAGGCGGTATGCCCGACGGAAAATACGACCTCGGCGGTCAGGACGTATACGTAAAAGGTATACAGTGTCTGCTTGAGGACGGCACTATTGCGGGAAGCGTTCTTCACCTCAACCGTGCGGTTCAAAATCTGTTCGAAAACACCGACCTTAGCGTTGCCAAATGCTTTGCGGCGGCTTCTTTGAACCCCGCAACGGCAATAGGAGAAAGCGACAGAAAAGGCTCTCTCGAAACGGGCAAGGATGCCGACATTATAATCGTTAATACCAATTTTGATATTATAAAAACTATTATCGGAGGAACAATACGATATGAAAACAACTGACGTAAAAGCTTACTCAAACGGCAAGAATACCGGCATTACGGTATTCGTATGCAAGGACGAGGAAACAATCGGCAAGAAAGCCGCCGCTATTGTTTCGGGCGAAATCAACAAGAAGGCTCACTTCGTTCTGGGCCTTGCAACGGGAACATCCCCTATCGGTCTCTACACAGAGCTCGCTGCACTCAATGCGGAAGGCAAAGTTGACTTCGCAGGCGTTACAACTTACAACCTTGACGAATACTACCCGATAGCTCCCGAAAACGACCAGTCATACAGATACTTCATGAACAAATACCTTTTCAACAAGGTAAACATCGACATGAACGAAACCCACCTTCTCAACGGCAAAGCAGCTGACCCCGAAGCTGAATGTAAGGCTTACGACGAGGCTATAGTTGCCGCAGGTAACGTTGATCTTCAGGTTCTCGGCATCGGCTGTAACGGTCACATAGGCTTTAACGAACCCGGTGACAAATTCATCATGGGCACACACCTTGTAACCCTCACAGAAAACACAATCGAGGCCAACTCCAGACTTTTCAACAGTGCTGACGAAGTACCGAGACACGCTCTCTCAATGGGTATCGGTGCTATTATGAACGCAAAACAGATAGTTCTCGTTGCAAACGGTAAGAACAAGGCAAAAGCTATCAAAGACGCTCTCGAAGGCGAAGTTACACCGTGGTGTCAGGCATCGGTTCTCAGGCTCCGCTCCAACGTAACATTCATTCTCGACGAAGATGCGGCAAGCGAGCTTACGGAATACAAGCCTCTTTAACCGAACATAAAAAAAGGGGGCACACGCCCCCTATTATAAGCAAACCCCGAAAGGATATATAAAAATGATTAAAGCAGTACTCGACCCTCAGTTCAAACCGATGTCGGTTGTATTGGACGAATACGAAAAAGCGGTCAAGGCCGCAGACAATACGGCAAAACTCACGATAGGCGTTGAAAGAAACAAGGGATTTGTTTCCACGTACGAAATCGACATTTTCGCCGACGGCACAGGACACGACGAAGAAAACTACGGCATCGTCGAAAGAATTATCAAGACTATGCTTTGGACACGTGGCGGTTGGAAAATCATCGTTCACGGCTCAAAATACATAGCGGACAGAATTAAAGTCGACTACGCAAAAGGCGGCGCAAGAGAATTTGATGCCGACTTCATGGCTAGAGTATACGAAAAGCCCTTTGAAGTCGAAGCTCTCTGTCCGAAATGCCCCGCACCCAGCACTTTCGAAACTTCAAACGCTATAGGTCGTCACCTTGACGGATGCAGAATAGGTTTCGATGCAGGCGGAAGTGACAGAAAAGTTTCCGCCGTTATCGACGGCGAAAGCGTATATTCCGAAGAAGTCGTTTGGTTCCCCAAAATCACAGAGGACCCGAATTACCACTACAACGGAATTTTGGAAGCTATGAAAACAGCGGCATCCAATATGCCGAGAGTCGATGCAATCGGCGTTTCTTCGGCAGGCGTTTACGTTGACAACAAAATCATGGTAGCCTCCCTCTTCCTCAAAGTTTCAGACGAGGACTTCGAGAAGAAGGTTAAGACTATGTATATCGACGTTGCAAAAGAAATCGGTGACGTTCCCCTTGAAGTAGCAAACGACGGTGATGTAACAGCTCTTGCGGGCGCTATGGACTTGAACGACAATAACGTTCTCGGTATAGCAATGGGTACATCCGAGGCAGGCGGATACGTTGACGGCAACGGAAATATCACAGGTTGGCTCAACGAGCTTGCATTCGTTCCGGTTGACTATTGTAAGGATGCCATGGTTGACGAGTGGTCGGGTGACTACGGATGCGGCGTTAAGTATTTCTCGCAGGACGGAGTAATCAAGCTCTGCCCCGCAGCGGGAATAGAGCTTGACGAGACGGCATCCCCCGCGGAAAAACTCAAAGTAGTTCAAAAGCTCATGGCGGAAGGTGACAAGAGAGCAGCGGCAATTTACGAGACTATCGGCGTATACTTCGGATACGCAATAGCTTACTACGCAAAATTCTACGATATTAAGCACGTTCTGATTATGGGCCGTGTTACATCGGGCGAGGGCGGAACAATCCTTCTCTCCAATGCAAACAACGTACTCAAGACCGAGTATCCCGAGCTTGCAAAGAAGATAGTTCTCCATATCCCCGACGAAAAGAGCAGAAGGGTCGGACAATCCGCCGCAGCGGCAAGTCTTCCCGAAATCAAATAATCTCAAAACGAAGGCTTCCGCTTCGGCGGGAGCCTTAAAAAGGAATAAATCATGAAAGCTATAATTTTCGGTGCAGGCAATATAGGCAGAGGTTTCATTGCTCCGCTGTTCTCTTTTGACGGTTGGCAGGTAACTTTTGTCGACGTCGCAAAACCCGTTGTGGACAGAATTAACCTTGACGGCGAATATCCGCTTAACATAGTATCAAACAGCGGCACAAAAACCCTTACGGTCAAAAACGTCAGCGCCGTTGACGGCAATTCACATGAAGATGCCGTAAGCGCAATAGCAGAATGCGACATTGCGGCAACATGTGTCGGTGCAAAAGCGATTAAATATATCCTTCCGAATCTTGCCGCCGCCGTCAAAATCCGTTGCGAGCGCAAGATGAAGCCTTTAAATTTGCTCATTTGCGAGAACCTCATGGATGCCGACGAGTATATCAGAGGCCTGCTTAAAGATATGCTCTCGGACGAAGAGCTTGAATATATAGGGCTTATTGAAACTTCGGTCGGCAGAATGGTACCCGTTCCGAAGGCCAAGGGAGAGGGTGAAAACCCGCTCTCCATTGCGGTTGAGGAGTACGGTGTTCTTCCCGTCGACAAGGCGGCATTCAAGGGTGAAGTTCCGAATGTTAAGAACATAGTTCCCTTCACCCCTTTCCACTACTACGTTGAAAGAAAACTCTATATTCACAACATGGGTCACGCAATAACGGCATACCTCGGACAGACTTTCTTCGGAGACGAATATATCTTTCAAAGCATTAACCGCACGACTGTAAAGCTGATTGCTGAAAACGCAATGATAGAAAGCGCAATGGCACTGCAAACCAAATACAGTGTCCCGTTCGAGCCTTTAATGCAGCACGTATGGGACCTTCTGAGGCGTTTCTCAAATGAGGCACTCGGCGACACGTGTCAAAGAGTCGGAAACGATATTCCGAGAAAACTCGCAAACAGCGACAGACTTATAGGCGCCGCACTCAATATCGAAAGCGAGGGCGGAAAGCCGATTTACGTCTGTCTCGGCGCGGCAGTTGCCCTTTACACATATGCTGTGCAAAACAGCCTTTCAGAGTCACCCGAAGAGATGCTGAAAACGCTGTCGGATATAGATAAAGACAGCGAAATATCAAAGCGTATATGCACATTCTACAGAGTTCTCCAAGGCGAAAAATCCGTAGATAAAGCAATTGAGCTTGCCGACGAAATGAAGAAAAACGAAGTCGGCATGATAGTTTAAGCACAATAAATCCCGTTTTAACAGTATTACCTCTTGAAAAATCGACGATTTTTCTGTATACTGTTACTCGGTAAGGAAATATTATAAAGAAACGGAGAAAAACAATGTTAGTATCAGCAAAAGAAATGCTTACCAAGGCAAAGGCAGGCCACTATGCAGTAGGTCAGTTCAATATCAACAACCT
>CAZCSZ010000100.1:0-4841 GCA_964501305.1 uncultured Ruminococcus sp. | reverse complement strand
ACCGACGATGCCGACGAGGGAGAAGGACGTGCGCCTGCTCTTGATTTTTCAAAGCTGACGGGTAAAGGCTCGAAGAAAGGTAAGAAACCGAAAGAACTTAAGTTTTTGACGACTTACTGCACGAATATGACGGAAAGGGCACGAAGGGGTGAAACCGACAGGGTAATCGGCCGCGACCGTGAACTTGCGAGAGTTATTCAAATCCTTTGCCGCAGACAGAAGAACAATCCGTGTCTTATAGGTGAGCCCGGTGTCGGTAAAACCGCAATAGCCGAGGCGTTGGCGCAGAAGATAGCAAAAGGCGACGTTCCCTATGCGCTCAAGAACAAAGAGGTATATTTGGTTGACCTTACGGCTCTTGTTGCGGGCACTCAGTTCAGAGGACAGTTTGAGTCGAGGGTAAAGGGACTTCTCGGCGAAGTTTATGCTCTCGGAAATATTATTCTCGTAATCGACGAAGTTCATAATATAGTCGGTGCGGGAGATGCCGAAGGCAGTATGAATGCCGCAAACATTTTGAAACCCGCTCTTTCAAGGGGCGAGATACAGATAATCGGAGCGACAACGCTTACGGAATACAGAAAATATATCGAGAAGGACACGGCGCTTGAAAGACGTTTCCAGCCCGTTACCGTTGAGGAACCGAGTATTGCCGATACGGAAGGCATTCTGAGGGGCATTAAGCACTATTACGAGGAGTACCATTCCATAAGAATACCCGACTGCGTTCTGTCCTCCGCCGTTTCGCTGAGCGAGAGGTATATAACGGACAGATACCTGCCCGATAAAGCTATCGACCTTATCGACGAGGCGGCAAGCCACATTTCGCTGTCCTCTCCCGAAATCAACGAGAAGAGAGAGTGTATAGACAGAAAAGAGAAGCTCGAAAATGAGAGACTTGTCCTTGAAAACGAAGCCGAAAAGGCGCAGGGTGGCGAAGAAAAGAAAGAGGAGACTTACAAAAGGCTTGCCGAAATCAAGAGCGAGACTATCGGAATTGAGAACAGGCTTGCCGAAATAACACCCGCTTGCGAGAGTGTAACCATGACAGTGTCCGACCTTGCGGATGTTATCGAAATATGGACGGGAATACCCGCCTCTACTATAAATGAAGATGAGTTTACCCGTCTTGAAGGGCTCAAAGACAGGATTAAGAAGAGGATTGTGGGGCAGGATGAAGCGGTTGATGCCGTAGTACGTGCCGTCAGACGCGGAAGGACGGGAGTATCTCCGAAACGCAAACCGACCTCATTTATATTTGCGGGACCGACGGGCGTCGGAAAAACGGAGCTTGTGAAAGTGCTTGCCGAGGACCTTTTCTCGTCCCCGGAAACGCTTATAAGACTTGATATGAGTGAGTTTATGGATAAATTCTCCGTATCGAGAATTATAGGAGCGCCTCCCGGATACGTCGGATACGATGATGCAGGACAGCTGACCGAAAAGATAAGGCGCCGTCCTTATTCGGTAGTGCTTTTCGATGAGATTGAGAAAGCGCATCCCGACGTTATGAACATTCTGCTTCAGATACTTGACGACGGCAGAATTACCGATGCGAGAGGCAAGACCGTAAGTTTTGAGAATACCGTAATCGTAATGACGACAAATGCGGGTTCGCAAGGTTCGTCCACTTTGCCCGGATTTACCGATATGCCCGATGTCAGAGCGAGCGAGAAAACGGAAAAAGCGCTCGGAGAATTCCTTCGTCCCGAATTTATCAACCGTGTTGATGAGATTGTAACTTTCAGAAGTCTCAACATGGAGAATTTCAAAGGCATTGCCGAGATTATGCTCGGTGACCTTGTAAAGACAATGAAAGAAAAGGATATACTGCTCTCATTTGACAGCTCGGTTGCGGAAAACGTTGCCGAAAAGTCGTTTTCGACGAAATACTGTGCAAGAAATATGCGCCGCTTCATTGAAACGGAAATCGAGGATAAAATCGCAGAGGAAATCATCAGAACAAAAGGGGCTGTCAAGGCCATAAATCTCAGTGCCGAGAACGGCGAGGTAACTTTGGTTTCGATGTAATGCTTTGAGGAGCTTAACATGAATATCAGTACGAACTGGCATTCGCTGAGCGAGGATATGCTGTACGGCCTTTTTAAAACCGACCGTGCAAAAGGGCTCTCACGAGGTGAATGTTCGAAGAGAATTGCCGTTGGCGGTTCCAATAAAATATGGTATGTCAAGCGTGCATCTGCGGCGACTTTTGCGGCGCAGACGCTACTTGACCTTGCCACTGTGCTACTTCTTATTTTCTCCGTAATATGTGCCGTGTTTGAGAAGAGCGGCGAGGTATTTGCCGTTGCGGGTGTTGTCGCTCTCGGCGGAGTGCTCCGCGTTATATCTTACATATGGGCACAGCGTGTTTTTGAGGAAAAAGCACGTGGGGTAATACCGAGAGTTCGGGTTATCCGTTCGGGTACCTTATCCATCCTGAGTGCGGAAAAACTTGTTACGGGGGATATAGTATTTTTAGGTGCCGGTGACACCGTGCCCGCCGACCTTCGCATACTTTCGTCAAGCGAGCTTCTCGTTTTCGAGAACGGAATTACGGAAAACCGTGCGGTGGTATTTAAAAACGCCGATGTAATAAATGAGGACGTGGCATCCGAAGTGCCGATTGAGAAACGGGAGAATATGCTTTATGCTGGAAGTACCGTTGTATCGGGCGAAGCACGCTGTATTGTTGTGGCGACAGGCAAAAAAACGCTTGCCGTTACGAAATACGGCTCACTTCTGATTCCTTCGGGCGAAAAATTAAAAGTCAGTGCGACACTTACCCGTTTTTGCCGTGTGACAAGTCTTGTTATGATAGGGCTTGTGGCGCTTATTACGGTTGTCGGCGCGCTTGCCGGGAAATCGTCCGCTGTCGGGCTTTTGCTGACGACTCTTGCGCTTGCCGCCGCATCCATGAGTGAATTCTTCACGGTACTCGGATGTATAGTGATAGCGATATCGGTAAGGAAAGCGGACAGTGAGGAGTGCGGACGGGCAAAAATCAAGGATGCGTCGAGTGTTGAAACAATGAACGGCGTTGACACTTTGGTAATTGAAAGCTCGGAAATGCTGAAGGCGGGCGATATAACGCTGAACAGCTATTTCTGCAACGGCAGGCTTGTCAATGTTGACGAACATATAGACGGGTATTCTCCCGTCGGGCTTTTGAAGATGTGCTATCTGACGACGGGAACTCTGCCGCAAGGCTCTCTTGCAGACGGGCTTCGTATGTCGCAAAGAGTGAGCTCGTCCGTTGATTATGAAGCGATACACCGTGTGTTTGACGATTACTTCAAGCATTCGTGGGAACCGAGAAACGTGGAGAATACCGTTATAGTCGGACATGAGCCTGCGGGCAGTGCCGATTCGGGCGGACTTGACACGGTTTTGCTGTACGGTGCCGATGGTTATGAAGCCGTAGTGAGCGGGCCGCTTGAGACGGTACTGTTTTGCTGTACTGCCGTTCGGCGTGACGGCGGAGTATTTCCGATTACGCAAAAAGATACTGTGAAAATCGCCAAAGAGGCGGAAAAGCTGAGACTTCGGGGAGTACGTCTTGTCGGAGTCGCCCGCCGCGATTCGCCGTATAATAATATGAAACGTGTATCGGCTTTGCAGATGTGCATGACATTTGAAGGATTTATTGCCGTATCCGACAGAGTACACGGTGATGCGTTGGATGTATTGAGAAAGTGCCGTGAGAGCAAGGTCGGGATAGTATGCTTTACCGAAGGAGATTCCGAGGACAAAGCTTTTTTGAAACTTGTCGGCATTTCGGGTGAAAACGATAGGTTCATAAGCCTGAAAGAGGCTTCGGATGCGGAAAAAATATGTCTTGAGAAAGGCGAGTTTGCGGTTATTGAGACTGGACTTGCCGACAGTGCACGAAAACGCCGTGAGTTTTTGAAGAAACTTGCTCTCGGTGGCAGTGTATATTCGTATATAAGCAAAGAGCAGAGTGACATGTGGGCTATGAAAGAAGCGCCCATATCATTCGGCGTTCCGGAACCCGCCATGATTAAAAAGACGATACCGCAGTCGGTGCGGAGCTCGTCTCACGTGGTTATAACTCCGTCGGGAAACGGCGGCGGTGTATTCGAGGCATTCCGTGTTCTTGAGTTTGCGAAGTGTTCGATGATGAATTTGAGGCGTGCTGCCGATTATCTTGTGGCTTCGCAAACGGCAAGGCTTGTGTTTACCGTTGTAACGGCGCTGAGTGATTTTAAGCTTGCCGACCCCGTTCATCTTCTCATATGGGGGTTGCTCCTTGATTTTGCGGTAGTCATTCTGACGGCATACCGTGACCCGCAGCCCGATGTAATGAAATCTGGCGGTTCAAGACGCCGCCTGCCTTGCACCGTGCGGGAGTTTTGTCTGCCCGTTATAATCGGGCTTATATGGTCGGCGGTGCTTGTGGCATCTCCGATTATACTTGCCGCGGTAAATCCGTCGGTATCGGGTGAAGTGCTTGAGAATATGATATTTGTATCGGGTATTCTTTCGGTGCCTGCCGTCGGGTGTGAATTCATGACGGGGCAAAGTCTGTTTGCAAAAGCGGAGAAGAACTCTGCCGCGATACCGCTTTCGTTTGCGGTATCGGTTGCTCTTGCAATTCTGTTTTCCTTCTCAAGAGGGCTTGCATCGTTCTTCTCGTGCGGCGTTCTGTCGTTTTATCAGTTCGCCCTTGCACTTATTCCCCTTGCGGTTTCAATTGCGGGGTTTGAAGTGCTGAAATTCACAGTCGGAAAATCCGAGAGACAAAACGGATAGACTGTATTTAAACAGCTGATTCTAATAAGAAAATAAAGGAGATATTAAGTTATGTCTGAGTGTACTCA
>CAZCSZ010000099.1:0-4846 GCA_964501305.1 uncultured Ruminococcus sp. | reverse complement strand
TGCCCATTCTGTCGCAAACAGCAAGCCCTGTTCTGACGTCACCGTAATCGATACCCATAACGATTTTCATTCTATGTCCTTTCACGGCAATGTGCCGTTTGAATGTAGTAATTCAGCGTATATCTTCGACAACCTGTTCCGGAGGCGTATCGAGCTTCCATGGGTCATTAAGTATACTCTTGAGAAGTCTTAACGCTTTTGCGTAGTAATAGCCGTCGCATATTCTCTCGTCAAGTACAAACTTAAGCTCCATGAACTGATGCTTGTAAACCGAACCATCGGGGTTGACCTCGTATTTTCTCTGCTTTGCGCCGAAAGCTATAAATACGGGACATGTGCCGAAGTCGTAAAGGTGGTGGTATATTGCGGGTATACCGAGTGAGCCCATTGAGGTTATAAACATGGATGAGTGAAAGGGGCTTACATTGGTGAGAAACTTCGGGATAAGTCCGAAATAGTCAAGGAATGTCAAGAAGCCGATTACACCTCGCAGTATTATCGAAGGAATATAGCTGAGCCATTTAGCTGTGCTGTCAAATCCTCCGCCGGGATTTTCTCTGTAGCTGACTATTGCCTTGTTAAGCTGTTCGTAAACGTCATATACGGTGGCATCGGGGGAAAGTGATATTTTAACTACGGTGTCAGGGGAGTCGAGGGACATTTCCCGTTTGATGGTGAGCGCAACGTCAATGTGACGTTTTGTGTATACACGCTGTCCTCTTATAAATCGGTTAAGAGCCGGACGTTGAGACACAAGCCTTACATAGGCGGCAATAAGCACATGCATCATTGAAATATTGGAAAGGCCGTCTTGGCTTTGCTTTTCCTTGATGTACTTTTCAAGTTTCAAGACGTTGATGTTGTCCGACAGGTAGTTTGAAGAGCCGACTCTGTCCTTCATGATGAATGGGACTATCATCGCCATTGGCGAAAGAGACTTGACCTTGCGCGCTTCCTTCTGTTTTTTTGCTTTCTTGGGCGCGGCGGGAGTTTCGGAGACTGTAGTGTTTACCGCCGTTTCGCCGACTGCAGTCGTTTTTTGATTTTCTTGATTTGACATAGCAAATACCGTCCGTTTTATAATATGATATGAGCGTGGATACAGCTGCGTATAAACGCATAATGCCCGAAGGCGTAAAAGAAATAAATGCCGTATTTTACCTGTCTCATTCTGAAACGATATATAATAAATTAAATGCGATTCAATCTGAATGCTCGGAGCAGTTTCAGTTGTCAGGATGCGCTGTCAACTTACAGATTGAATAAGGCACGCTGTGATTTGTATTGAAGGCGGGAGCGGAGTTTGAAGGGCTCACTGAGCTGTCAATCCGCGAGGGCGGGAGCCCCAAAGCTCGCCATGCGAGGTTTACTACGCCATTAAACCACGGAGTGTAAATGTTTGCTTGCAAGGACATTTACACGAGGCCGTCAATGCGTAGTGAGTGCAGGGATGCACGAAGGGGCGGGAGCCCCAAAGCTCGCCATGCGAGGTTTACTACGCCATTATAACATACATTTCATTAAATATCAACCTTATTTTATACTATAGCCTGACTTATCCTAAACAGCACCGCAAAAAGCCGCCGATTTCGGCGGCTTTTAAAAGAAATACCTGTTATTTGTCGTTCAGTCTCCATTTTGTATAGAGAATTGAGCTTAAAAAGTCTCCCTCTTTATAGTGCTGGTAGTAAACTGTAATGAGCGAACCGTCCGGAAGCTCCGCCGTTGCCGGGTATCCCATGTCTCCGACGGCATTGGGATAGAGAACATAGTCCTCGCTCCATGTCTCGCCGTTGTCGTAACTTACAGCCGCTCTTTCCTCTCTGCCGCCGTTTGGCGTTCCGTTGCCTCTGTTTGCATACGAACAGATGACGGCGCCCGATGAATGCACCATCAGGTGCGGAGGAAGCCCGTTTACGCCTATGCAATGGGGTTCTGACCAGGTAAGCCCACCGTCATCGGAAAATGAGGTATAAACGGTGTTTGCGGGCTCCATAGGTGCAGGTCTGCAATGTACTCTCATTGCACCGAGAAGTCTGCCGTTTGGAAGTTCCACTACGTGCGGTTCGTGAACGTAGCAAAGGTCAAGTCCGTCACACGGAGGAACTACTCCGCGTTTTTCCCACGTGTGGCCGCCGTCACTGCTTGCATAGCATATGATTCTGTCACGGTCCTCGGCACTTTCAGTATAGTCGGCGCGTCCGAGATAAATCAAAGTTCCGTCCTTTCTGACATTGGGGCCGTGAGGTGCGGTTACGGGAATTCTTATTCTGTCCGACCACGTTACACCGTAGTCGTCGGAAAGTTTAATAAAGGAGCCTATCTGTCTATCCTTTCCGTCAAGAAGCGATACTCCCTTGCCCATTCCGAGAATAACGGACTTTCTTGCATCGTCCATCCATTCGAAATCTCCGAAGCCTTTATAATTGTCTCTGTCCCAAAGCGAGAAGAAGCTGAGCAACATTTTCCCGTTCCCGAGATATACAATTCCGCTGTCTCTGTCGTCAATGTAGGAATCGTTTACTATAATAGGCGGCGTCCATGTCTTGCCTTCATTGAACGAAACATACATGCAGTTCTTTCCAAACGGGCAAGCATGCTCCATTCTCATGCCGGAACATACGGCATAGAGTACTCCGCGGTCGTCAATGCATACGGACGGCCAGCCGTGCATGCGGAAAAATGATTCCGTGCGTCTGCTTACAATGCCGTTTTCGGTCTTCGGAAATATCTCTTTCATATCGGTTAATCCTTTCGGTTGTATAGGTCTTGATTTATTCTATCACATTCGGAACGGTTTTGGAAGGGTTTTTTGTAAATATTCCGATTTTGACTGCAAGAATGCGCAATCTGTTTCCTTTGCTAGCCCCGACGGTTGAAAAAACAGCAAGCCCCGAAGGCCTGTTTTCGGTCTTTGGGGCTTTGTCACGCGGATTAAAATCAGTATGTGAATTCAACCGATTGCGCAAACTTGACTATCTGCCCTTTGAAGCTCTCCGCATTTTCGCTCGAAACTGCGAAATTGACAGTCCAAAAAGCATCAGTGGATTTATAAGCAAAGTCAAAATAGTAGTATGTACTGCCTGATGAAGGGTCAGTGTACTCATATTCAAGCCCATGAAGTCCGTTTGAATTGTTTTTTGTATATACATTTTTTGTGTTGTTTTCGATTACTAAATCGATGTATTCGTCCACTGTTAGGTCTTCAGACCCTTCGAGAAGAGAAAAGTCTTCTTTCAAAACAAATACAAACATGGTGTCCGAAAAGTAAGCTGCATTGAAGCCTTCAATGTTTTCTTCGGCGAAACTGTCTGTCAGAGTTATATTCATTCCGTCGACTGAAAATACGTTATTATTGCCTGCGTTGGCATCGGATGCCGCTGTTTCCGTCTTTTCGAACTTCACGGTTTTTGCGTATTCTGCAATCGCCGGTTTCAAATCTTCATGCTTTTTTGAATCGGTAGCGAACTGGATAATCCAAATTGCATCGTCCGTCTTGAAAACGTATGATGAGTATTTAAAGCTTAACACACCCTTGGTAAAGGTGTATTCGAAACCTTGGAGACCGTCTGTGCCATCCGTTTTCGAATAATCGAAATCTATATCCGATGATACGGTAGCGTCGATGTATTGTTCTACAGTCATGTATTCAAAGCCGTTTGCGGCGGAGAATGTATGCTTTGTGACAAATACCAAAATATCGGTTGAAGCGTACGTTGCGACAAATGCGTCGTCTGCGTTTTCGACAAAGTCTTCCGTCAGCGTAATTGTCATTCCTTCGACGGAAAAGTCTTTGGGTTGTGTGGGTTCGTCTTCAATCGGCTTTGCTGTGGTTTCAACATGTTCGAATTCAACTGTGTCCGCCCATTTACCGATTTGTTCCCTGAGTTTTTCGGTGTTCTTTGAGTTAACGGCGAAAGATACAAGCCAATACGCATCGTCTGCTCTGTAAGCATAAGAGAAATAGTGAATTACTTCGTTTGTATCGGGGTCTGTGTAATCGTATTCAACACCTTTGACTCCGTCCTCCGACTTTATCTTTTCGCTTTCTTTGCCGTTGGTTTCGATTACGGTCTCCAAATATTCATCAACAGTTGCATCCTCCGAGCTTTCTCCGAGGGCGAATTCCGCCTTTTCGGCAATCACAATTACCGTTTTGGATTCATAGCAAATGTCTTTTCCTTCTGCGCTTGCATCGGCTTCGGTGAAACTGTCATTCAAAGTTATACTCATGCCTTTAGAAGTAAAGGTTTTGTCTTCTGCTTTGCCGAATTGATCGAAGAAGCAACCTGAGAGAATCGCGCCGGCTGCAAGGACAACGGCAAGTGCTACTGCAATTACCGCCTGTCTTCTGCGCTTACCGTATCTGCGGCTTTCTGCAACTTCGACTGTACTGTTTGTTCTTTTGATTGTCAAGTTTCTCATGTAGACAACCTCCTTTTGAACACAGTTACCATATATTAAAGTATAAGTCAATATACCATATATTAAAGTATAAGTCAAAAGTTAATAAAATAATATGTCGAAGAAAGGAAAAGACCGATTCCGACGGCAATTTATGAAGGCCGCCTTGCGGTGCCCGAAATCCCGTGCGCTCCCTAAAGGGGAGCTTCGTTCTTTCGACCGCTGCGGAGCTTGCCTTTCTCCCTTTCGTGTAAAAGGATCAAAAAGGGTGTGCATCTTTTAATTAATCCGCAAGACCGTAAAAGAAAGACCGCAAAACCCGTTCACCCAAAAAGGTGCACGGTCTTGTGGCCTTGCTCGTTTCGAAGTGATTATCCTCCCGAAAGATCCTTATTTTCTGCCCAAATACCGGAACACATGACGGCAATACTCCTGATACGGC
>CAZCSZ010000098.1:0-4974 GCA_964501305.1 uncultured Ruminococcus sp. | reverse complement strand
GTAATGCAGTATCCCGAATATCAGCTGTTCGACGAGACCGTATGGCAGGATATCGCTTTCGGGCCGAAAAATATGGGTATTACGGGCGAAGAACTCAAAACCCGAGTTGAAAAAGCGGCAACTTTTGCGGGTCTTGACACGTCTCTTCTGGGGAAAAGTCCGTTTGATTTGTCCGGCGGTCAAAAAAGGCGTGCGGCGCTTGCCGGAGTTATGGCAATGGAGCCCGACCTTCTTGTGCTTGATGAGCCTGCCGCGGGTCTTGACCCTGTCGGACGTCGGGATATTCTCGGAAAAATAAAGGAATACAGAAATGAGAGGGATACTTCTGTCATAATCGTCAGTCACAGTATGGAGGATATTGCGAAATACTGCGGACGGCTTGTTGTCATGTCATCGGGACGTGTGGTTGCAAACGGTACGACACAGAGCGTTTTCACACGTCATTCGGAGTTGTCCGCCGAAGGGCTTGATGTGCCCGAAATAACGAAAGCGGCGCATGAACTCTCGAAAATCGGGGTTGAAATCGGTGGGGATATCTACACCGTAAAATATGCCGCCGAAGTGCTTTGCGAGAAGTATTCCATAGGAAAAAAGGACATTTCGGCAAACAAAGAGGAAAAAAGATGAACACGGATATTGTATTCGGACAGTACTGTGAGGGAAAGAGTGTTCTTCATCGCCTTGACCCGAGGGCCAAGATAATCATGTCGGTACTGTTTATAGTCGATATATTTATTGCAAAGAGCATATGGGCTTTCGCTTTGCTCTTTGTGTTTACGGCGCTTTGCGTTGTTCTTTCGGGAATTAATCTCGGTATTATACTGAGAGGGCTTCGGCCTATTCTGATAATCATGGCGTTCACCGCTGTTATCAATGTGTTTTGGTACAGAGGGGAGACTTTGCTTGTTGACTTTTGGGTAATTAATATTTATCTTGAAGGCATTGTGAATGCGTTTCTGGTCGTTCTCCGGGTTGTGCTTTTGCTTGCGGGCACAAGCGTTATTCTGACTTATACGACAACTCCGCTTGCGCTGACCGACGGGCTTGAGAGTCTGCTCTCTCCGCTTGCGAAAATCAAAGTTCCCGTTCATGAGTTTTCGCTTATGATGACTATTGCTCTTCGGTTTATACCGACACTGATTGAGGAAACTCAGAAAATAATGAATGCACAGAAGGCACGGGGAGCCGATTTTACCGAAGGATCGCTTGTCAGCCGTGCCAAAGCGCTGATTCCCGTTATGGTGCCGCTGTTTACGTCGGCGTTCAGACGTGCCGACGAGCTTGCGACCGCAATGGAATGCCGTCTTTACAGAGGCGGAGAGGGCAGAACGAGAATGAACGTACTTAAAGCGGGAGCGCTTGATTTTATATGCATTTCGGCGTTTATCGTATTAGGTGCGGCGCTTGTTGTTATCAATAAATATCTCGGCGGTTTCTCAATAAGTTACTGACGGCAAAACGCGGTACAAAACGCCCTTCTCACGCCGCACACGGCTCTTTAAAGTCCGATAAAGACGGTGAGAGAGGGAACAAGACCGTCAAAGGGAAAAACCGCGGAAAACGGGAAAGGAGAGGCAATGAAGGTTTTACTTACATTAAAATACGACGGAGCGGCCTTTCACGGATTTCAGGCTCAAAACGGGGTCAGAACGGTTCAGGTAACGCTGACCGAAACGCTATCGAAACTGTTCGGCACCGATGTACTTGTTACGGGGTGCAGCAGAACGGATGCGGGAGTACACGCTTTGGGATACGTTGTTTCGGTCGAAGCGGCAAAGTGCTCCGTTTCCTGCGAAAAACAGCTTTCAATTCCCGTTAATAAGATTGTGAGAGCGGCAAACAGCATTTTGCCACCCGATATTGCGGTAACGGCGGCGGCGACGGTCGGCGACGGCTTTCACGTGAGATACGGTGTCTTGAAGAAGGAATATATCTACAGGATACTTCAAGGCGATGTCGGTGACCCGTTCAGGCGGGGGCGTGTTATGATGTATCGCCGTGAGATTTCGGACAGGGCACTTGCCGAAATGAATGAAGCGGCGAAAATGTTCTGCGGAACTCACGATTTTACTTCTTTTATGGCGAGCGGGTCGAAAATCACATCGGCTGTGAGAACGGTATTTTCTTCACACGTTGAAAGATGCGGCGACGAAACCGTTTTCAGCGTTACAGCCGATGGATTTCTTTATAATATGGTAAGAATAATGACGGGAACGCTTCTGTCCGTTGCCGAGGGTAAAATTTCTCCCCTTGAAATCGGGGATATAATCAAATCGAAAGACAGAAAAAGAGCGGGCGAGACCGTATGTCCCGACGGGTTATATCTTAAGAATGTATACTATCCCGAAGAAATACGGTGGTACCGTTAAGAATAACGGTTATTTGTGACTTAAATTATGTCGGGGAGGTGAGACGGTATGGACAAAGACGAAAGGCAAAAAGACAGAGCCGAAAACGGGCGAAATACCCGACTTCGCGCAAGACGCAGTATAAACGAGATGAGTACACGTGAGAAAATCAATCTCGGCACGGGCAGAGCAAACGAAGCGAACCGATATTATGGAAAAATATCCAAAGTATACAGAGCCTTGAAAATTCTGACGCTGTTTGTTCTTATGGGATATCTCGGTGTGACCTTTGCCATGTACCATTCGGAAATCACCTATGAAAACTTAATGTATCTTATAAAAGACCTTGACACAGACACCTCACGGAGTAACGCCGAACTGTTTGCCGTCACTTTCGAGGACGGCGGGCGATACGATGCGGAGCTTTACCGTGACAGGCTCGCACTATGCACTTCCGATTCGATGAAACTCTATTCGTCGGGTGGCAAGGCGGAGTATTCGTACACCCATTCGATGGAGTCCCCGACACTGACTGTCGGCGACAAGTATATTCTCGCATACGACACGGGCGGAACCTCCTATTCGATATATACAACGATAGCCAGAGTGCTGACAAAACAGAGCGACGGGGAAATATCGCTTTGTACAATGGCAAAATCGGGTGAATATGCAATTGTCACACGTGCAAGGGAAAACAAGTACGTTGTGAATATTTACGACAGAAACTTCAGGGAAACGTCGAAGATTTACAAGGACAAATACGTAATGTCGGTTTCCCTGTCCGACGACGGAAAAAACTACTGTATTGCATCTTTCGATGTCGAAAATGCCGCATTCGTATGCGAGGTTATGTCCGGTTCGACGAAGAGCGACAAAGCGGAAACCGTCCGTATTGAGAATGCACTTCCTCTCAAATCGGGATTCTTCTCCGACGGGTCGTTTGCCATTATATGCGACAGTTGCGTTCTGTTCTTTGACTCAAAGGGCGCACTGACTTCGAATTACGTTTTCGGTGGCACGGCTCTTTCGTTTGCCGACGTGGCATACGGCAGAGTACTCACAGTCGAAAAAGACAATGTCGCATCCGATGTCAACCGCATTACGCTGTTTGACAAAAACGGAAACGTTATCGAAGAAAGAATTCAAACGGGCAAAATAAGTTATGCCGCACTCGGCGAGAAGAATGTGTTCGAGGCCGTGTCGGGAACGCTTTGCCGTTACTGTGAGGACGGCTCGTTTGACGGTGTTGAATGTGCCCTCGGAGTCGAAAAACTTATTCCGTCGGGCAGCTCGGTTCTTGTCTGTACGTCGGACGGAGCAACACCCGCATTTATCGAAAGCAACGCAGACGGAAACAGAGAAAACGCTGTGGAAACGGCAAATTCGGACACTGAAAGCAGCGACGGCACATACGAAGGCACGGGTGTCGGCAAAGCAGACGAAGACGGCGCCGAAGGGTTTGATATCGACCTTCACACATAGAGCTTTATAACGGCTCTTAATTCGGACAGACATTCTACGGTCTTTTGATTTCTTTAAACGGGAGCATCAGACTGTTCAATATATATAAGGAAGGAAATTAATATGATAAGCTTCAGCATAGATATAATTCTTGTTGTGTTGGCTGCGATTATTATAATTGCGGGATGGAAAAAGGGAATTGTAAAAGGGCTTCTCTCGCTTGCCACCAACCTTGTGGCGGCGTTTGTCGCATACGCATTCACTCCGAAATTATCCGCTCTGATTTACGGAAATTTCATTCTTCAGAAAATATCGTCGGGAATAGAGAAGACCATAGGCTCGCTTGCAAAAAGCGGCGACGGATACGATTTCACGAAACTTATAGAGGATATGCCCGACGTATTCTCCAACGTTTTGACAAAATACGGCGTGTCTGCGGAATCGGTTGAAAAGTTCAACGGCGCAATGACGGAGACCGGCGAGGCGGCGCTTGAGAAAATATCGAATTTTATAGCGTCTCCCGTTGCGAGTGTAATTTCAAATGTAATTGCATTCATTGCCATATTCATCGTTGCGATTATTGTTTTGAAGCTCGTTGCCAAAATAATAACGGCGATATTCAAAGCACCGATACTCAAAACGGCAGACCGTTTTGCGGGTCTCGTGTTCGGATGTGTAAATGCCGTTCTCGTGCTTTGGATTTTGAGCCTTGTGATTTCTCACGGTGTTGTCGCGCTCGGTTCCGTGGCACCCGACTGGTTCGGGCAGAAGGTAGTTGACCACTCGGTAATACTTGAATTTTTCGCAAGCTTTAACCCGCTTAAATTCGCAGACGGTGTTATAAGCTATTTGGGATAAATGAATTGATAAACGGAGGTATGATATATGACTATTTGCACAAGATGTAAAAAGAGGATAGCCGTTGTCTTTATGACCAAAATGGAAAACGGCGAGTCAAAGCAGGAAGGGCTGTGCCTGAAGTGCGCAAAAGAACTCGGAATTAAGCCCGTTGACGAAATGATTAAGAAGATGGGACTGACAGACGATGAACTTGACGAAATAACGGGGAGCCTTGATGATATAATGACCAACGGCAGTGAGGCCGAGTCCTTCTCACGGATGATAGAATCCATTGAGAAAATGTCAAAATCGAATGACGATGGCT
>CAZCSZ010000097.1:0-4993 GCA_964501305.1 uncultured Ruminococcus sp. | reverse complement strand
GTTCTTTCGAACTTTGTCCGACGGGACAAGGCATCGCTGTGTCTTTATTGTCTTTTAATGCACCCGAAGTGCACTTTGGGTTGTCGCCATCGCCGTTACGGGGGTTAAACGGCACGCTGCCACTTTATTTTAACTGTTTTTAAGGTAAAACTCGACTTTACTTTTGATTATTCCGTTCTGTGCATCGGGAACGTATCCGTAAGGCATTTTTCCGTTTTCTATAAGGTGCCTTACATCGGTTGAACTCAAGGATGCATATTTTTCTGACGGGAGACAAAAAAACGTTTCAACTTCGGGACAAAGCTCGCGGGTTTTGAGCGTGAGAATTTTCTCGTATTCGAAATCCGTCGGATTTCTGAGCCCCTTAACTATATACCCCGCTCCGATTTGCTTGCAAAGTTCAAAAAGATACCCGCGCCACACACATGAAGTGACATTGCATAGGTCAGGACGTGACATCAAAGTTTTCTCTATCATTTCAAGCCGTTCCCTCTCATCAAACATGCACTTCTTATCCGGATTGATTGCAACGGTTACGCAAATGCTGTCAAAAAGACCGGCAGTTCTTTCGAGAATATCAAGATGCCCGTTCGTAAAAGGGTCAAAACTACCCGCAAATATCGCTTTTTTCTTCATGGTACGGTCCTCACACCGAAAAATCAAAATTCAAAATCAAGGAGGGTGAGCCTCGTTCTGCCGTATCTCGCACTTCTGCGAACTCTGTATTTTTCCGCAAGTTCTGTGTCGTTTGAGAATACATCACAAAGAACAGCCATCTCCTCACTCGGTCTCTCCCTTCTGTTCTTTTTCTTCTCGTCCTGCGCCGTATCGGTTTCACACACAACAACACCGCGCGGCGCAAGCAAATCACCGCTCTGTATTAAATACAGCGCATCTTTCATGTAACCCGATCTGTACGGCGGGTCAAGAAAGATAACGTCATATTTCTCACGTCCGGATGCGGACTTTAAGAATGTTTTGAAGTCGGTCGAGGACACAACACACCTATCCTTGAGCTTTGTTCTTGCGGCATTTTTCATGACAACATCTGCAGCATCACGTGAAATATCTATAAATACCGCTTTTCTCGCACCTCTGCTCAGTGCTTCAAGTCCAAGCTGACCGCTGCCCGCAAACAAATCGAGCACAAGTCTGCCCTCTATATCGAATTGAAGCATTGAAAACAGCGCTTCCTTAACCCTGTCGGCCGTCGGCCTTGTTGTGTCCTCTCCTTCAAGAGTATCAAGGATTATTCCTCTTGCGCTTCCAGTTATAATTCTCATAATATTCTCCGATTAGTTTCTGTCCTTGAAATATTCTTCAATGCGTAAAGCATCCTCTTTACTCACTCTTTTGACGGCAGTCAGTTCTTCAGCATCGGCCTTAGCAACCCCGTCAATACCGCCGAGTTCCAAAAGAAGAGCCTTCGCTTTTGTCTTGCCTATGCCTTTAATCTTCTCAAGCTCTGAAGTTTTAAGACTCTTAAGCTTTGCCGACTTCATCTTGTTAATTGTAAACCGGTGAACTTCTTCTTGAAGATTATATATAAATCTGAAGAGAAGAATATCTCTCGCTATACTGATTTCCTTGCTGTCACTTACGAGAGAACGTGTTTTATGGTGTTCATCTTTCACCATGCCGAATACAGGTATCTCATATCCAAGACTCGAAATAAGCTCCCTTATGACCGCGACGTGCGTCATTCCGCCATCAAGAAGTATCAAATCCGGCATTTTTGAAAACGAGCCGTCGGAATCGGTCAAATGTGCAAGACGCCTGTTTAGCGCTTCCCTCATTGAACCGTAATCATCGGGCGTTTCGGTTGACTTTATTCTGAAGTATCTGTAGTCGCTCCTTTTCGCAATTCCGTTCTCGGCAACTGTCATGCCGGCCGTTATGAATTCATCTCCGAGGTTTGATATGTCATAGCACTCTATCCTTTGCGGCACTACCTCAAGAGCAAGAAGCTGCGCCAGGGAAACAAGCAGTTTTTCGTTGGCATCGGTGCGCGCCTTTCTGCTTTCCGCATGCCTGCGGGCATCGTTTTCAGCCATTGTACAGAGCCTGCGAAGCTCCCCTCTGACGGGTGTGCGAAGCGTGACTTTTTTTGATGCCCTTTCGGAAAGATATTCTTCAATAAGAGCCTTTTCATCCTCGGGCATTACGAATGAAAGAAGTATTTCCGAAGGTATATATTCTCTACCCGAATAAAGGTTCAAAATAAACGATGTGAGCGGACAGTCGCCAAGCTCTCCGTCACACATTTCAAGTTCCACACCGTCGATTTCGTTCTTTGTTATATATCCTACAATCTCGTCGGCGCCGAATATGAACTGTTCGCTGTCGGATATTATCCCGTCACGTACATAAAACACCGCGGCGCACCTGCAATTGTCGTCGGATGTAAGAGCTATAACATCGTATTCGCTTTGCGGGGGCAAATCCGTTATTTTGCGGTTCTTCGTTAGCTTTTCAAGTGCCGCTATACTGTCACGACACCGTGCCGCTTCTTCGTATCTTTCTTCATTCGAGGCACTAAGCATACGTTCTTTGAGATTGCTTATTGCCTCCTTTGTATTGCCCCTCAGTATTCTGACGGCACAGTCAATAAGAGCTTTATATTCTTCATGGGTGACCTCGCCTGTGCATACGCCGCAACAGCGGCCTATTTGTCTGTTAACGCACGGGCGCACTTTGCCTATATCTTTCGGAAACCTGTGCTTGCACGAAGGTATTCCGAGCGTTCTCTCAAGAGATGATATAATACCGTATACAACCGTATTTCCCGAATAGGGGCCGAAATACATTCCTTCGTCGGTTCTTTTCCTGACTGTTGTTATACGCGGATACTCTTCGTTTGTAATTTTAATATAAGGATACGACTTTGAATCCTTGAGAAGAATATTGTACTTCGGAGTGTGCTGTTTTATAAGGTCATTCTCAAGAATAAGCGCATCCATTTCGCTGTCACAAACGATAAACCTGAAGTTGTTTACGCTTGACGCCATTTTTGAAGTCTTGATATCGTGGCTGCCGTGGAAATACTGGCTCACCCTGTCCTTAAGACAACGGCTTTTTCCAACATAGATTACCTCGCCGCTTCTGTTTTCCATTATATACACACCGGGGAGCTCCGGGAGCGACGATGCCTTCCGTCTGAGATATTCAATGCTGTTAATTACAGGCTTTTCCGTCTTGCTCCCTCCTTTGCATCAATGTATCCGCCATACTTAAAAACAGCCGTCCCGCAGGACGGCTGTGAATCGCATAAACTCAGTCTTCAAGCTCCGATTCGATAAGTTTCACGAGAGCTTCCATAGCTTCTTCTTCGTCGGGGCCGTCAGCTACAAGAGTAATCTCCATTCCCTTTACTATTCCGAGAGAAAGTACTCCAAGAAGGCTCTTTGCATTTGCCCTGCGGTCCTCTCTTTCAACCGAGAGTGAACTTTTAAAAGAGTTTGCTTTTTGAATAAAAAATGTTGCGGGTCTCGCATGAAGTCCAACGCTGTTCTTTATAGTTACATCGCGAGTTATCATAGTTATACTCCTAATTAAATTAAGTAGAGCGGCAAAAGCCAATCTCACATTTTTCATTATACATAGTATATCAAATATTCGTCGTAAAATCAATACCATTTCAATCATTTTGACGTTTTAGCGATTTAAGAGAAGAATACTACCTGCTTTTTGTTTATTTTCTACATTATTTTTCCGTCTGAAACCTTCCTTGCTGCATTAATGCAGACTTTATTATATATTATCCCTCAAATCGGAATACTAATCAGCCGCATATTTAAAGCCACATACCGTCAATCACCGTTTCGACGAAAAACGAGCCTTAAGCGCACAATAATGTTATTTAAAGGGAGTTTGATTTTAAATCGCTTGTGTAAAAATACTATTGAAACGGAAGAATAATTATAGTATAATAGATGTAGCAAGTTGCTAAAGCAACTTCATCGGCTCACGCCGAATCCGTGCCTTGCACGGCCTACATCATTGACGGCCTCGTGAAAATGCCCTTGCAAGCAAGCATTTTTACTTCGTGGTATAATAAAATTCTTGGAGGTTACGATGAATATCTGGCATGACATCTCGGAAAAAAACATTACTCCCGACAGCTTCACCGCTGTTATTGAGATTTCCAAAGGAAGCAAATGCAAGTACGAACTTGACAAAGAAACAGGTCTGCTCTGTCTTGACAGAGTACTTCACACGTCAACTCACTATCCCGCAAATTACGGATTCATTCCCAAAACGTATGCAAGCGACAACGACCCACTTGATGTCCTCGTTCTTTGCGCCGAGCCTATTATCCCGATGACGATTATAAAGTGCTATCCCATAGGAGTTATCAAAATGACAGATTCAGGCGCTCATGACGAAAAGATAATCGCCATACCTTTTTCAGACCCCACTTACAATTTTTATAAGGATTCAAGCGACCTCCCGCCTCACGTGTTCGACGAAATACGGCATTTCTTCTCCGTATACAAACAACTTGAAGGAAAAAGCACCGCAGTCGAAAGTCTCTACGGAAAAGACGAGGCGAAAGCGGTAATCGAAAAGGCGCTTGAAAACTACAAAGCGGTTTTCTCGTAAAAGTTCTGTACAAAGAACCCACACCGACCGACTGAAAGGAGATTTAAATTGTTTATTGATAAAATCAAAATATACGTTAAAGCCGGAAACGGCGGAAACGGTTGTGTTTCATTCAGACGCGAAAAATACGTTGCCAAAGGCGGACCCGACGGCGGCGACGGCGGCCACGGCGGTAATATTGTTTTCCGAATCGACGAAGGATCAAACACCCTTCTTTCGTTCCGCTACAAGAGAAAATTCATCGCCTCAAACGGTGAAAACGGAATGGGCGGCAAATGCCACGGCAAGAATGGCGCCGACGTTATAATCAAAGTACCCGCAGGCACTCTTATCCGTGATGCACAAAGCGGAAAAATCATAAAAGACATGTCGCAAAAAGAAGACTACATAC
>CAZCSZ010000096.1:0-5018 GCA_964501305.1 uncultured Ruminococcus sp. | reverse complement strand
CTTAGTAGAACCGACACCTTTTTTATGAGCAAAGAAATGTAAGATTATTCTAAGAATTGTTATTACCTCAGTTGAAAAATAATTAATTCAGACAACATCTTCGTCGTCTCTGATTTCGACGCTGAGATTATCTCCGTACTCCTCTTGCATATCTGCAAGCTGAAGATAAAAACCTTTGAATACATTTGATACTGCATACTGTTGCTTTTCATCGTCGGAATAATCGGGTAATGCTTCAAGTGACGTTACCGAAATTTTAGTGCGTACTTCATCGACTACATACTGTACATCGGTTTCAAGTGCCACCTCGATAGTATTGATAACGAGCATGGTCATTGAAGAAATAGCGGCACACAAAATATCAAATCCTACATCATCGAAGCCCGAATGACCGATTTCATCGAAGCCGTAAAATATTCCGTTGCGTCTAAAAAAAACAATTCTTGTCATTTCTTATCAGAAACAGATACAGTTCAGCCTTCGATAGCTGTAATCTGCACCTTTGTGTAGGGCTGTCTGTGACCCTGCTTCTTCTTCTCGTTTTTCTTGGGTTTGTAAGTCATAACGTAAATTTTCTTGGCTTTGCCGTTCTTAACTACGTTAGCTGTTACTTTTGCGCCTTCGACAACGGGAGAACCGACCTTAAGGCCGTCGTCAGCAGAAATTGCGAGTACGGGGAACTCTACTGTTGCACCCTCCTCGGCATTAAGTTTTTCAACGAAAACGAAATCGCCTTCGGTGACTTTGTACTGCTTTCCGCCGGTTTCAATAATAGCAAACACGAAAAGCACCTCTCTTTCATTATGTCTCGCTAAGTCGGTAAGCTTTTGCTATTTGTGACCGAACATTATGCGGCACTATGTATTTTACCACCAAACAGCTGTTTTGTCAAGCTTTTTTGGATAATAATTCAACTTTGTGAAGTAATTAAAGCCGTCTTTTTGCAGCGGTAACGGTATTTCTCAAAAGCATGGTAATGGTCATAGGTCCCACACCGCCCGGAACGGGGGTTATGGCAGATGCTTTGGGTTCAACCGATTCAAAATCAACGTCTCCTCTGAGCTTTCCGTCCTCTCCTCGGTTGATTCCTACATCAAGTACAACAGCGCCTTCCTTAACCATGTCGCCCGTGATAAATCCCGCTTTGCCGACCGCAACTACAAGGATATCGGCACGCCGTGTAACCTCGGATAAATTCTCGGTTTTGGAGTGGCAAACAGTTACGGTAGCATCAGCATTCAAAAGCATCATTGCCATGGGTTTCCCGACAATATTGCTTCTTCCTACAACAACACATTCTTTTCCTTTTGGGGATATTCCTTCGTTTTCCAGCATTTTCATCATACCGGCGGGTGTACACGGAAGATACATATAATTCCCCGTCATAATTCTTCCGACGTTTTCAAGATGAAAGGCATCAACGTCTTTTTCGGGTAATATAGCTGCAGTTACTCTGTCACTTCGAATGTGTTTCGGAAGAGGTAACTGTACTAAAATACCATCAATATCTTTTCTGCGGTTGAGTTTCGCTATTTCGGAAAGAAGTTCGCTTTCCGAAACTGTTTCGGCTAGCATCATTATTTCGGAGCGAATCCCACACGCTTCACATGCTCTGTGCTTATTTCTGACATATACCTCGGAGGCGGGGTCGTTTCCGACAATAATCACGGCAAGTCCGGGCAAAACGCCTTTTTCGGCAAGTTCTTTGACTTCGACTGAAATTAATTCCTTTTCTTTTGAAGAAATCAGTTTGCCGTCAATTATTTTAGCCATTACCGTCCTCCTTCACTTCAACACTTTGCTTATCCGACATTTCAATTTCACCGTCTTCAGTTTTGTCATCTTCAATTTTGCTCTCTTCAGTTGTATTGTCAGCACCGTTTTCAACTTTTTTCAGCAGCGCAAAGGCGCCTTCATCTGCAGTGACATGGGAAGCTTCATAATCTTTTGCTCTCTTCAGGTTCACAATCATAAGCACAAGGCCCACAAGGAAAGTCAGTCCACCTAAAATTTGAGATACTCTTATATTGCCGAGCATAAGACTGTCGGTACGAAGTCCCTCAATAAACATTCTGCCAAAGCCGTACCATGTAATATAGAACAGAAATACTTGTCCGTTAAATTTCTTCTTTTTGTAAAAAATCGCAATGAGAATAAATCCTATCAAATTCCAAAGGGATTCATACAAAAATGTAGGATGAACGAACATTTCATTATAGAATGTGGCGCCGCCATCCGCGGATTTCAATATACCCATTCTCCACGGAAGGTCTGTTTCTCCGCCGTAAGCTTCGGCATTGGTGAAGTTACCCCATCTGCCGACAATTTGACCTATAAGCACAGCGGGAGCTACAACATCAAGCATGGTTGACGTTCTGATTTTCTTGATTCGGGAAACAACAACAATAGTAATGAAACCTGCAATTACGGCTCCGTATATCGCAAGACCGCCGTTCCATACAGAGACCATATTGAGCAGCGTTTTACCGAAATCACCTTTTACAATATAGGAATCAAGCGTAAAAAGAATGTAATAAATCCTTGCTCCGAGTATACCGAACAAAACCAAGAATAATCCAAGGTCGATAACATCGTCGGTTTTGATTTTTTCGTATTTTGCCCTTGAAAGAGCATACCAAAAAGCTAAAATCATACCTGTGCATATGATTACGCCGTACCACATTATAGGATGCCCGAAGAGCTCAAATGCGACAGGATTTATGCTGAACGGTTGAATTCCGAGGCCCGGAAAAGACAAATAATTAATGTTGTGCATACTGTCACCTCAATTAAAGTATATAGTCGAAAAAGCACTCATCGGAGCGCTTTTCGGTCGGGATATCAGTCATCACAATTTTCCCAGTTGTGATAAATCTCCTGTACATCGTCATTGTCCTCAAGATGTTCCAAAAGGAGATTCATATTTTTAATATCTTCTTCGTTTTCAAGGGTGATATAATTCTGCGGAATTTTGTCAGCTTCGGCGGATGCTATGCTGTAACCTGCTTTTTCAAGCGTGTCCCTAACAAAATCAAGGTCATCGGTTTCTGTGAATATCTCAAAATAACCATCACCCGCGGAAAAATCAGCCGCGCCGGCTTCAAGAGATGCCTCCATCAGTGTATCTTCGTCGATATCTCCGTCCTCGTTGGAAACAACGATAACTCCCTTGTCCTCAAACATGAAAGACACGCATCCCGTCTGACCGAGATTTCCGCCGTATTTATCAAAGAAATGACGGACATCGGATGCAGTTCTGTTTCTGTTATCGGTAGCCGTTTCAACAATAACGGCAATGCCCGAAGGTCCGTAGCCTTCGTAGGTGATTTCTTCGTAAGAAACGCCGTCGGCTCCGCTTGCTTTCTTTATGGAACGTTCGATATTATCATTGGGAACATTACAGCTTTTGGCTTTTGCAATAAGATCCTTGAGCTTACGGTTGACGTTTGGGTCGGGACCGCCTGCACGGACCGCTATTGCGATTTCTTTGCCGATTTTGGTGAAAACTTTGGCTTTTTGAGCATCGGTTTTCTCCTTCTTGTTCTTGATATTATTCCATTTACTGTGTCCTGACATAATACACCTCTTAATTTAAATCTTTTCAGGGGTCCTCATGCAAATAAGCCTCATGGCATTTGCAAGAGTAATCCTTGTTGCGCTTGTCAATCTTAATCTTGTATATCTGACGTCCCCGTCCGTCGCATTTATTATTGTACAGTCATGATAGAAACGATTGAAAGCTGTACATACATCGATTATATACCTTGTTATCACGGACGGTTCATAATCCGATATTGCCGAAGTTACCTTTTCGGGAAAAAGCGATAGAACCTTTAAAAGTTCAGACTCACATTTTTCCGTTATTACACACTCGCCGACAGCTTTTTCAAAGTCGACTTTGGATAAGATACTGCAACATCTCGCATATGTATACTGAGCATAAGGACCGGTGTTGCCTTCGAAACTCAATGCAGCATCGATGTTAAAATCAATATCCTTAATTCTCGTGTTAAAAAGATAGTGGAATACGACAGCTCCGACACCGACGGCTTCTGCGGTTTCGGCTTTATTCTCAATGTCGGGGTTTTTCTCATTTATTACAGCTTCGACTTTTTCTATTGCGGTTTTGAATAGGTCACGAAGAAGTACAACATTTCCGCTTCTCGTTGCGAGTTTGGCGCCGTTTACACTGATTGTTCCGTACGGCACGTGTACAAGCTTGTCTGCCCAATCATATCCCATAAGCTCGACAACCTTAAACCACTGAGCAAAATGAAGGCTCTGCCCTGCCGAGGTTACATAAATACACTTATCGAAATTATAAGTGTCCATTCTGTATTTTGCGGCAGCTATATCACGTGTGGGATAAAGAGTGGATCCGTCTTTCTTCAGTATGAGACAGGGGGGCATACTGTACTTTTCAAGGTCAACTATAGATGCGCCGTTATCGATTTTGAGAAGTCCTTTTTCACGCAGAACTTCAATTTGAGCGGGCATTTTATCTGTATAAAAACTCTCTCCGTTGTAACTGTCAAACTCAATTCCAAGCTGTTTGTAAGTTACATCGTATTCCTTGAAACTTGTTTCTATAAACAGTTTCCAAAGAGCAAGGTTTTCTTCATCACCTTCTTCAAGTTTCTTGAATTCGGCTCTTGCCTCGTCATTGAGCGAAGGGTCTTTTTCCGCTTCCTCATGAAACTTAACGTAAAGGGAAACAAGCTCGTCAATACCGCCGCTTTTGATTTTCTCGACACTGCCCCAACGCTTAACGGCAACAATCTGCTTTCCGTTTTGAGTACCCCAATCTCCGAGGTGATTGACACCAATACATTTATATCCCGCAAACTCGTGGAGAAGTTTAAGAGAATGTCCTATAACGGTTGTGCCCAGATGTCCTATATGGAACGGCTTCGATACGTTAGGTGATGAATAGTCAAGCACTACGGTTTTGTCTTTGCCACTTTCATTTGAGCCGTATTTATCTTTTTGTTCTTCAATACCGTTTAATACCGAATTTA
>CAZCSZ010000095.1:0-5024 GCA_964501305.1 uncultured Ruminococcus sp. | reverse complement strand
AACTGACGTTGCGCCCGCACGCAGTCTCACACCGTATGACCCTTGTTGGTTTACGATTTCCGGTTCGCAAAGCTCCATATCCGACACTGAAGGCATTACTATTCCGTACCCACACCGTTCGACATCGGCAATTGCCTTTGAATATTTTTCAAATTCGGTACCGATTTCGGACAGCTCACGAAGGCGTTTTATAATATCGGCTCTGTTTTTTGGTTTGAATCCCGTAAGCTCTTCAATTGCGGAGAAATAAAGACCCTCGTCAAGTGTTACACCGATTTCGGCAATTCCATCGCCCAATTTGATTTTTGCGGTTTTAATTCCGATTTCATATCCTTCGCTTAACACTGTTTTGTTTATTCCGGCTATATCCGATAACTTTGAGGTTGACTTTGCAATATCAAGTGCACATTTGACAACGGCCCTGTATATAGGGCATTCACTGTCAAGTGCCGATATCCAATCGGGCAGAAGAAAGTGTTCTTCGGCAATCGGGAATTCGTATGCCGTCATTGCAAGTATCTGTTCTATATCATGCATATCGATTTCGGTGCAGTTCAAAAGAGCAACCGGAGCTTTATACTTTTCTTCAAGAGAGAGTCCGAGTTTTTCCGACTGTGCGCTTTCGGGATTTTTGCAGTTCAGAACAATTACAAACGGCTTTGCCGCCTCTTTAAGTTCCGATACCGTGCGCTCCTCGGCGAGAATATAGTTCTCCCTCGGAATATCTCCGAAAGAACCGTCGCACGTCAAAAGAAAGGCTAGTGTTGAATGGTCGTGTATGACCTTTTGAGTACCCATTGCCGCCGCTTCGTCAAACGGCATCGGATCTTTGCTCCATGGCGTCATAACCTGCCGCATTTTGCCGTCTTCTAGCGCTCCTTCGGCACCTTCGACTGCATATCCGACACAGTCAACCATCTTGATTTTGACCTCGACTGCGCCTATATCCACAGTAACGGGATTTTCGGGTACGAATTTCGGCTCGGTAGTCATAACCGTCTTTCCGCCCGCACTTTGCGGGAGTTCGTCACGGGCTCTTTGAAGCTCGTTTTCGTCCTTTATATTAGGTATAACCGCCGTTTCCATAAACCTCTTTATAAACGTCGATTTTCCGCACCTCTGAGGCCCCACAACACCGATATAAACACATCCTCCGGTACGTTTTGCAATATCCTGATATATATTATCACTCATAGAAATACCCTCCGACATTCTTTTGTTCAAAGATATGCCGAAGGGCTTATTTTTATGACGGATATTTCAGTTTGTACTGCGTTCAGCCAAAAAATCGTGATACCTATTGTAAAAGCTTTCAAAATAACCGCCGTCCAAAGCATCTCTGATTTTCTGCATAAGGTCATTGTAAAAATACAGGTTGTGAACAACCGCAAGACGCATTCCGAGAGCTTCTTTTGCTTTTATAAGGTGACGGATATACGAACGTGAATAATGACGGCAAGCGGGACACGAACAGCCTTCGTCAATCGGGCGTGGATCCTTGGCGTACTTTTCGTTCATAATATTCATTTTGCCATGCCATGTAAATACGTTTCCGTGACGTGCATTTCTCGAAGGCATTACGCAGTCGAAGAAATCGACACCGCGCCATACCGCCTCCAAAATATTCTGCGGAGTACCTACACCCATTAAGTATCTCGGCTTGTCAGCGGGCATATAAGGTTCAACCGCTTCGATTATTCGGTACATTTCGTCCGCTTCCTCGCCAACGGCAAGACCGCCTATGGCGTACCCCGCAAGGTCAAGTTCGGCAATACGTTTCATATGGTCGATACGTAAATCTTCGTAAGTGCTTCCCTGATTTATGCCGAAAAGCATCTGCTGCTTATTGACCGTAGTGTCGACGGTTGAGAGCCTTGCCAGTTCCGCTTTGCATCTTTCAAGCCAGCGGGCGGTGCGAAGGCACGAATTCTTCGTATAATTGTATTCCGCGGGGTTCTCTATGCATTCGTCGAACGCCATAGCTATTGTAGAACCTAAGTTTGACTGTATTTGCATACTTTCTTCGGGGCCCATGAATATTCTTCTGCCGTCTATGTGAGAGGCAAAGTATACACCCTCTTCTTTGATTTTACGGAGCTGAGCCAAAGAAAATACCTGAAATCCGCCGCTGTCGGTTAAAATCGGCTTTTTCCAATCGGTAAACTTGTGAAGTCCGCCCATTTCGTGTATCAAGCCGTCACCGGGACGAAGATGAAGATGATAAGTGTTGGAAAGCATGACCTGACAGCCGACATCTTCAAGGTCACGGCTTGACAGACCGCCCTTAATCGCACCGCAAGTCGCTACGTTCATAAATACGGGCGTTTCGATAACACCGTGCGGGGTCACCATAGTTCCCCGTCTTGCCTTGCCCTCTTTTTTGATTACTTTAAACATAATTTCACATCCTTAATATACTACGATATTATTTTACCACAAACACATTTAAAGTCAATAGGAAATGCGCTCAAATTGAATTCTCATGAAAATATGCTCTTTATATACTTTGCCGCAGTCCTTGAATACAGCCTGTCACAATATGAATAGTCAGAACATTCCTTATATATCTTCTCGATTTCGAAGTGATACTTTTCGGCACTCTCCATCAATCTATGAGCGCCCGTGTATAGTTCTCTTATACATTTTTGGGCAAAAATATATTTTCCTCTGTACAAAGATATATTTTCCGAGGCAAAACGCTTCATATTCACATTTACTCCGTCTACAGGACATCTCACATTAAGGAAAAGCACATTTGCGCCGTCAATATAAATTGCATCGGTAACACCCCTCCTATGCGGTGAGGGAGAATATGAGTATGAAATAAAACGGCTGTCAAGTCCTTGTTTTATAAGGTTCATAAAGATATTTTCAAGACCGAAGTACGGTTTAGTTATGTATATTTTTTTCGCCCGTTTAATATAGGTATCAAGGATAAACTCACCCTTCATGGAAAAGCACGTTGTATATTCTGCTCTGCACATACCGCCGTGACCTTTGTGTTTTGACA
Organism: uncultured Ruminococcus sp.; assembly: GCA_964501305.1. GTDB lineage: Bacteria > Bacillota > Clostridia > Oscillospirales > CAG-272 > RUG14199. Next base: position 2,014 of record CAZCSZ010000095.1, on the reverse strand, counting down.
AAAGGCGGTTTACGGCACCCGACATTTTTTCTTCGAGAAGTATCTCACGTGATACGGAATTTATGATTGCGATGAGGGCATCGGCTGCTTTTAAATAGGAATATACTCCCTCAAAATCGGCCGTTTTCATCTTCCGTACACGCTCGATTTCGTCTTTTCTGCATTCTGCTTTACCGATATCGGTACACTTTGTAAGGTCTATGTATTCCGACATGGCACAAGGCAGTTTGCAGTCTGCAATATGAGGTGACGTACCGTCGGCAATAAATACTGTTTTTCCGTTTTTCGATATAAGCGCTCCGTCCGACGAAAACGGGTCGGAACCGCATCTGTAATCGATAACAGATGCCGATAGCTTCTCGGCGCTTCTCATACACTTGCCGATAAACGTGCTTTTGCCGCCGCCGGCACTTCCTTTGAGTATAAACGTTCTGTCATGCAGACTTTCGTTATACAGTGTACGGTCTGCAATTTTAAAACCGTCGGGGCTGTTTGCGCCTATAAAAAAAGTATCGCGCTGTGTTGTAATAATTTTTAAATCAAGACAGTTTTTATCCATAATACCCTCCGTTCTGATTACAGTATACGGAAAATATTCAAAACTGACAGTAACAAACTTCATATTCTTCGGCTTTTGATATATGCAACAAAAGAAAAGAATAAAAAGCCCCCGATATTTCGAGGGCTTTGTCTGTTTAGGATTTAACTATTTTCTCTATGTAATCGGGAACTTCGTTTGAGGAAATGCCGAGAACATATGAGAATTCATCGTGAATGAGCTTGCACGCTTCGGCAAGTGCTTTTTCGTCTGCGACATGGAAATGCTTTTTCTCGCTTCTGTATTCTTCCCTTTTGGTATACAGCATTCGAATAAGAGCGATAAGTACCGTTCTGTCGCCGTTTTTTATGGCCGAACGGCAGTATGCCTTCCGTTCCGAGTTGGAAACAATCCAATCTATGTTATTATTTCCCACACGCGACAAAAGCTCGGCAATTTCATCCTTTGAAAGCACGGGTTTCATCTGCGAAACGAGTGCTTCGCTGTCAAGAGGAACGTATATAGTCGATTTTGGGTCGGAATTCGGAGACAGAATATAGTACTCCTTTTCAACTCCGCCGAGGTACATTACGGTTATATCTTTGATTGTACAAACGCCGATTGAACCGTATACTATAGCATCACCCACCGAAAACATTAAGTACTCCTCCTGTCGCAAAATCAGAAATCCAATCGGGCAAATTATTATATATGAATACTTAATTCATTTGCCTTTCTCTGTATATATTTTAACATAAAAAAATTTAAATGTCAAACCGATTATTTTGATTTTGATTTGATTTTTAATGATTCGGAATACAAATTTCTATTACTCGATTCTCGAAAACTGTCTTTCAACTGAGCTTTTTTTGATTTCGAAAGCAACGGGTCTGCCGTGCGGACAGGTTTTAATAACTTTCCCGTCGGAGCCAGGCTTCTTTAAAAGTTTCTTGCATATCCATTCAATATGGCTTTTTTCGTAATGAATGCCGCCCTTTATTGCCGCCTTACATGCAGCCTGGTACAGCGCTCTTTCAAAGAACTCGGATTCAGCACTTTCAAATGCATTCTGACCCTCGGCAAGCCTTGCGCAAATTGCCGAAAAAGCATCAGATGCGGCGGAAAGAGGTATTTCGACGGGCACCTCGGTTACGGAAACACTTCTTGTATCGTCGGATATTTTGAAGTTAAAGCCGACGGAACGGATATCGTCACCGTAAGTCTCAAGCAAATCCGCCTCTTCGTTACTGAGCATAAGTTCAATCGGAACGAGAAGCATTTGACTTTCCGCATCTTTTTCCTTGCGGCGTCGGCACAGTTCATCGAAAATTATCCGTTCGTGCGCTGCGTGTTTGTCAACCAAAAGTATTCTGTCCTCAAGTTCAACTATTACATAGCAGTCATACACTTCACCAGCTATACGAAACGGCGGTATATCGTCGTCGTCTTTCAGGACTTCGGATGTGAGAGTAAGTG
>CAZCSZ010000094.1:0-5078 GCA_964501305.1 uncultured Ruminococcus sp. | reverse complement strand
CCGAATACTTGTAACCCGATGCTATAAAATCTTCGATAGCGCCGACTTCAAGCGAAAAGCCGGTGCTTTCGGTAACCGATATAATTCTGCTAGACACCGTTTTCGAATTGTTTGTTGCCGTAATAACATCCTTTGATGAGAAAAACGGGGAGTCATCTGCAAAGGTTGATGAAGGTAGAACGGGTTCGACGTTGTCTACTGTGAGACAATCGGGGTAAAATATGTACACTATTTCACTGTAAAAGCCGAAATTGGACTTTACATCGACTGTTGCCGTGAAAGTACCGCCTTTGTGCGGGATTTCACCGCAATTTAAGTCGAAATATACAGTACCCTTTGAATTCGTCTCGTCTGTGTTTGCATCTGCACCTGAAAGAGGTACCGTAAGAAAGGACAGAATAACGGTAAATATAACTGAAATCAATATAATCTTCTTCATTGTTCTCCAAATCGGCACATAACCGTAGATAATAGTTTTATGTCTAGACTATTATACTGTATAATTATGAAGATTTCAAGTTTATACACGTTTTTTTAAACTTGATTTGAGAACTAGCAGAGATGATGCCTGATTTTATCGAGAGCGCTCTTCTCTATTCGGCTTACGTAACTCCTTGAAATATTGAGTTTTTCAGATATTTCTCTTTGAGTTGATTCTTTTTCTCCGTTGAGACCGTATCTCAGCTCAATTATTTTCCTCTCCCTCGGTGTCAGCACATTATCGATACACCAAAGTGCTTTATCCGTCTTGTCCTTTTTGTCAATATCGTCAGCTATTGTGTCATCAACTTTGATAATATCTATGTATGTCAGCGGATTTCCGTCTTTGTCTGTGTCTATGGTCTCGCTTATCGAAACTTCAAGGGACTGTTTCTTTGTGTATCTGAAATACATCAGTATCTCGTTTTGAATACATTTTCCGGCATATGTTGCAAACCGTGCACCGTTTTTTACGTTATACGAGTCAATAGCCTTAATCAAACCAACGGTCCCGATGGAAACAAGGTCATCGGAATTTCGACTTGTACCGTAGTATTTTCTGACAATGTGTGCAACAAGTCTTTGATTATGTAAAATCAGCTTTTCCCTTGCCTCAACGTCACCTTCCTTCATCTTGCAGAACAGTTCCCGCTCTTCTTTTCCCGACAGCACATCGGGAAAATTACCCGAATTGGAAACGCTCAAAATAAGGAAAGATGCCGCCGCAAATACAAGTATAATATAACCCATATATGTCCCCCGTTCGTTTTACTATAATATATGCCGCAAATTCTGAAATACGGCTTGACCTCCGATTTGTTTTTTGATAGAATTAAAGAAAAACGGGAGGAATTATGAAGTACAATTTAATTATATGGGACTTCAACGGAACTATCTGCGACGATGTAGTACTCGGTATCAACTGTATAAACAAAGTACTTGTCAAAAGAAATATGGCGCTTATCGGCAGTAAAGACAGTTACAGAGATCTGTTTTGCTTTCCTATTATCGACTATTACCGAAAACTCGGCTTTGATTTTATGACGGAACCTTATGAAATTCCGGCAAATGAATGGACGGCTGAGTATTTAAGGGGTGAACATACACTTAAAGCCTCGGAAGGCGTTGTTGAGGTTCTTGAGTATATAAAATCGTCAGCAGCCGAACAGATTATTATATCAGCATCGGAAATCACAATGCTGAAACGTGAGCTTGAAATCATCGGTGTAGCCGATTACTTTGATAAGGTACTCGGAATTAACAACACATTCGGCGGCGGGAAAATAGACATTGCGAAGGAGTGGATGAAGGGCAGAAATGACCGTGCTGTTTTCATCGGAGATACACTCCACGACTTCGAAACCGCAACGGCCATAGGCTGTGACTGTATACTGTATTCGGGCGGTCACGATTCAAAAGATAAGCTTTTGTCGAGTGGTGTTCCCGTTGTTGACAAACTGACAGAAGTCATTGACCTTATATAGCCCTAGGCATGACAAAACCGAATTCACGGACTTAAATAATATGTTTTTTTGTACATCTATTGCGAAATAAGTATGTTTTGACGTTACATTTAATGTAACGTTCGTTTAAAGGGGAATTAATTAATACTTTAAGTGGTGGTACACTGTGAATTGTCCCAATTGCGGACCTGCGCTTTCCTCGAATATTTCGCACCCTCGAATTTATTTTAATTAAACACCCCCCCGCAAGGTTGATTGGGAGAATATTTCCCTGCCGAACCATGCGGGGTGAACTGTCATTAATTATTAACGAACGTTTTCGCTCGCTTCTTCTTTGCTTCTGAACAGAAGAGAAATGCACCATATCCCCGCAAGGGATACAACCGTGTATATAATTCTCGCAAGCATTGCTTCCTGACCGCCGCAAATCCATGCCACAGCATCAAATCTGAAAAGTCCGATGCTCCCCCAATTTGCCGCACCTATAATTACAAGTATTAAAGCTATTCTGTCAAGTAACATTTTATCCTCCGTTATTTTTGATTTTGCTAAGGCATTTAAAGCCGATATTGCGACAAAAATTGTCTTAGTTAATGACAAAACGACTTCTATATGCCGAAACTTCAACATTATAATACCCGACGCTGAACGAATCGAAACAGGAATTAATCGGAATCAATGTATATTTTTTATTAATTTTCGAAAAGGGATTGAATTTATAAGCAAATGAATGTATAATAGATATAAATATTTTTAAAGGAGATTAAAATGAAAAAGCTACTCGCTATACTTCTTGCTGTTGTAATGATACTCGGCCTTGTATCGTGTTCAATGGCTACAACAACAGAACAAACAGCCGACGGCGCCACCGACGAAGCCGTCGAACAACCCTGGTATGTCAGATACGGTTCGATAATTTTCCTTGTTCTGATGATTGTTGTCTTTTACTTCTTTATGATACGTCCTCAAAAGAAGCAAGAGAAAGAATACAACAAAATGTTAAGTGAACTTCAACCCGGTGATGAAATCACAACAAAGGGCGGTATAATCGGTAAAGTTGTTTCAATTAAGGAAGAAACAATGGTGATCGAAACAAGCAGAGACAGAACAAAAATAAGACTTCTGCGCAGTGCCGTTTCTAAAATAGACGTAAAGGCCGAGGACACCGAAGATTAGTCATAACTTTGAAATCTCCGCATAGCTTGTAACAAAAGCGTGCGGAGGTTTTTTATGCTTTATAAGAAAAAAGAAGTTGGCAAAATATGGGGTCTCGTTCTCTCTTCGGTTGCAGGAGTCGCGGCGTCTGTTTTGTTCATTTGTGCCGTGAGTGCTGTTCTTCTGCTCTTTCCGAGTCCCGTAAAAGCTGTTAAGCCGCTTTGTGTACTAGCTTTGTTCCTTTCGTATTTTGTGTCAGGTATTATTTCCGACAGAATAACTTCGCTCGGTGCCGTCGGCGGACTAATCGTATCGTCGTTTCTTGCTGTAGTGTCTCTTTTACTATCACTTATATTCGGCAAGAGTGATATTGGAACCGCCATTTTACTTGTTCTCAAGTTCGGTTTTATCGGTATCGGTGCTTTCGGGGGCTTCCTGTCGTCAAAAATCCTCGGTAGCTCAAATGCGGGAAAGAAGTACAGGCGTTTAATGGCAAAGAGATAGAATAAAGAATATACTGTAGTATATTCAAATGAAAGGATAGGTAAAGAGTTACGTACTATGAAAATACTTGTGTTCGGCGGTGATAAGCGGCAAATCTACACCGCCGAGTATCTTGCAGACAAAGGTCACGAAGTAGTTATTTCGGGAATTGACGGTTATCAGAATGAAAGCCCCCGTAATCAAGAAAACGAGTTCGGTACGGCATCCGAATTCGATGCGGTTGTCTTCGGTATTCCTTCCTTTGACGGCAAAGGAAAAATCAAATGTCCTCTTTTGACAAAAAGTTTTCACCTTGCGGACGTCTTGGAGCCATGCTGCACGGCGAAAATATTCTGCGCAATGCTGAGCAGCTATGAAAAGGCGTTTATGAGAGAAATCAAGGCCGATTACAGCGATTATTCTGTGTCCGAAAGGTTTTGTATGCTCAATTCGCTTTTGACCGCAGAATGTGCTCTCAGAGTCCTCATGGAGAACAGTGAGACGGCTATATTTAATTTAAATGTCTGCGTTACCGGTTACGGCAGAATCGGAGAAATGCTTTCGGACAGATTACACGCACTCGGAGCAAATGTTACAATCCTCGCAAGAAGCGAAAAAGCGCTCTTTAAAGCCGAGTGTATGGGTATGAACACTTTAGCACTCGGACATTTGCTTCATTTTCGAGAATTTGACTTTGTTATAAACACAATACCGGCGGTATTATTCGGCGAAGAATATTTTGAAAGATGTGTTCATACCAAGTATGTTGAGCTTGCATCTTCACCCGGAGGTCTTGATACGGAAGCTGTCTTGTTGCTTGGCCCGAATTATATTAAAGCATCTTCTCTTCCCGGAAAATTTGTTCCTAAAAGCGCCGGACAAATAATAGGCAAATGTATTGAAGAAATGCTATAGCAAATCCAATCTGACAGGAGAACATATGAGAATAGGTTATGCGTTTTGTGCCTCATTCTGCACTCACAAAAGAAGTATCGAGGCTATGAAAGATATTAAAAGAGAGTTTCCGATGTGTGAAATAATACCGATTATAAGTGAAAACGCCGCAAACCTTGATACAAAGTTCGGCAAATGCGACAACTTTGTAAATGTGGTTATTGACGTCTCGGCGAATACGCCTGTTTTGACTGTAACCGAAGCCGAAACTCTCGGTCCTTCAAACCCTCTTGACTTACTGATTATTTCTCCTTGCACGGGAAATACTCTCGCGAAACTTGCTAACGGTATAACAGATACAACGGTTACAATGGCCGCAAAAGCACATCTCAGGTGTGACAGACCGCTTCTTATAGCTCTTGCCACTAATGATGCCATGAGTGCAAACTTAAAGAATATAGCTACCCTGCTTTCAAGAAAAAATGTATATTTTGTTCCGATGCAACAGGATATGCCAAAGGAAAAACCGCACTCTCTTGTCGCAAATTTCGGTATTATTTGTACAGCGGCACAAAATGCTCTTGCTTCAAAACAGCTTCGGCC
>CAZCSZ010000093.1:0-5114 GCA_964501305.1 uncultured Ruminococcus sp. | reverse complement strand
GTCTTTGCCAAAGCGTTTTCACACTTATATAATGACTTTGCGGCGGAAAACGGCGGGAGATTGCTTCTTGCTTTTTCGTTTGCAAATGCGGCAAGGTAAGAAGCGCTTACCGCAACTGTTCCGTTTTCTTCGAGAGTAATTCTCATAATGCGCTCCTTTCCCTGTAATCAAAATAGCAAACATTAAAATTGCGGCATAAAATAACCGATAGTGGTATACTATAAATAAATCAAAACGAGAGGCAGAATAATGATACTTGACCAAAAGATGACACTTGTTGCTTACAGATGCCCTTCATGCGGTTCAACCGTAAAAAGCGTTGTCGGCGCATTCAATTTGAAAGCCGATATGATAAGGCTGAAGTGCCCTTGCAAAAACAGCGAGGCTGTAATAGAAATGAAACGTGACGGAAAAATAAGGATTACGGTCCCGTGTTTTCTCTGCCCGAGGCCTCATGTATATACTGTTTCCGACAAAATATTTTTCGGCAGAGATGTTTTTGCTTATCCCTGCTCGCTGACTAATGTCGATATTTGTTTTTCGGGATCAAAGGATGCAGTTCAAGAGGCAATTGATGAATCCGACAGACTGCTTGAAGAGCTCCTCGGCGATTCGAATTTTGAAGATGTATCGTGTGCAAGAAAGGACAGCGTTTTCGATGACCCGCAGATTATGGATATTGTACTGTTCGTTGTCGGTGATCTTGCAGAAGAAGGGAAAATACACTGTGCATGCGAGGGCAAGGGAGAATATGAAGTCTCGGTATCTGATGACAGTGTCATTCTCAAGTGTAAAAAGTGCCTGAAGAAAACCGAAATCGACGCTTCGAGTACGATAGCGGCAAACGCCTTTCTTCACTGTGATGAACTTCATCTTACGTGATACCCGTATCAAAAATAAACACGCATATTCGACATCATCAGTGTCAAAAAGCAAAAAGCGACATAATATGATATCAGAGCACGGTAAGCTGCTCTGAATTATTCGAAAGGAGCGGTAACGATACCGCATTTATAAAATGAACTGTCTTTGCAATCTTTTTGACAATGAAGTTGTATGGCTTATTATCATAGCTCTTCTTATTCTCAACGTAACTTGCAACGGTAGCTGCGGCTGCAACAGCGGCGCGTCCTACAGCGGTTATAACGGCGGTTGCGGTTGCGGCTGTAACTGACTGAATTCATATTTCGGCGCTAAGCCATCGGGGCGGGAAAGAATCTTTCCCGCCCCTCGTTTTTTCGGGATTATTTAAGCTTCTGCAAGCGTATGTCGATGCCTTTAAACAAAAGTATTTTAAAATGTCCGAACATTCTGCTTGTAATTCTGTCTGTGTATTTCTCGCGGAGCTCGCCTTGCGCAAGGTTAGTGTTGATTATCGTTGAAAGGCCTCTGTTAAGTCTGCTGTTCAAAAGGTTGTAAACGCATGAAACAGTAAATTGCGTTATCATCTCGCAGCCCAAGTCGTCAATGATGAGAAGGTCGGATTGAAGGTATCTTCTTTTAAGTTCATCTTCGGTTACCGTATCTTTGAAATGCTCGGCTTCGAAATCTGCCATAATATCGGATGCACTGTCGTATGCGACTTTAAAGCCTTTATCCATAACCGTTTTTGCAACTGCTGTAGAAAGATGGGTTTTTCCAAGTCCGGTGTCTCCGATGAGCAAAAAGTTTGTCCCTTTCTCAGTATCAAAGTTTTCGGCAAATGTCTTCAATGCTGCGAGATTTCTGAATGCGAGGTTGCGAGGAACGCCGTTTTCGTAATAATCAAGCAAAAAGCTGTCAAAAGTCTGCGTTTTCACGAGATGTGACAGTCCCGAATAGTCGAGGGCGGCGGCGGAAAGAGCTTTTTTAAGACATGTGCATTGCTTAAGGTCGATAAAACCGGTATCTTGACAAAGGTTGCATTCGTAGTGTATATCGGTGTAGTCCGGCGTATATCCGTGAGCTTTAAGCAGAAAAGTACGCTTGGATTTCAAAATGTCTGCCTGTTTTTTTGTGTTATCCACTGCCTCATTTGGGTCAGTACCCGACAGAACCGACGAAAGAATCCCGAGTGAGAGTTTTTCGATTTCACTGTCAATTTCGGCGATTTCGGGGATTGCCGCATGCACTTCGGCAAGACATGCCTCTTGTCTTGCCATTGCAAGATTTCTTTTGTTTCTGAAATCGTTAATTACATCTGTTGTACGGTTATTTCTCATGGTGTACTCCTCCGTTTGATGCTGTCGTTTTGCGGCTTAATCCCTGTATGAGTTTTCAAGTGCCGTTGACCAGAAGTCGTAGGTGTCGAAACTTCCGCCTTCCGGCTCGGATTTCTTTTTCTTCTTTTTTTGCAATTGTCTAATTTTGGTTTCGTCGAATTTTTCGGATGCCGACTTAGCATCATCGAGCGTTTTGCACCCTTCGTCATGCCAATTTGTTATAACGGCATCCATATATCCGATACTGAATCTGTCGGCCCTGTCCGCCGTTATTTCGTAGGCGAATTCAATTATGTCGTAGTCGTAACCCCAGCCAACCCATTTTTCAAGAAGACCTTTTTGTTTCGAAGTCAGCTTTCTTTCCCCGACTCCGATAAGAGCTTTGAACCTTTCTTCGAGAGAACGTGCCTTGGCTTCCGCTTTATAGAATTCTTCAAGCTGCTTATAGGTTGTTATATCCCTGTCGTATACGCTTGCAACTTCTTTTTCTATCCGTCTCATGGAAACGTCATTACCGTATGTATCGACGAGATGTTGAATGATGAGCATTATGTAGTCGTTTTCCAATTTGTAATACTTCACAAGCGAAACTATAGTGGACGAGTCTGTCACATAAAGAGTACGTCCGAGGATATTTTGACAGATGTCTATTAATTCTTTGTTCTTTGTATCTTCTTCTAAAAAGTCGTTGATTTCATCGGATGAGTAGTGTGACGGTGATTGCGACACTAGGTATTTGTTCGGCTTTGTGTTGAAGTTTGATGTATCGGTCTTTTCCAAGAGGTCATCTTTTGTTGTATTATCGGAGTTCGATTTAGTGCGTTTAAGACCGACACACGTTAAAACGCCAAGTTCTTTCCATTTGAAAAGAGCATCCGTTATGCAGGCTTTGTTAAGTCCCGTGCCGTTTTCAATTTCTTCAAATGTCGAATTGCAGTTGGACATAACGAATATAAGCACTTTAAGCTCGGACTCGCTTGCCTGCGGCAAATATTTTAGTACAGGCACTGCGGGCACAGTAATAATTCTATCCCCGTAATTGGGATTTATCTTCATATAAAGTCTCCGTTTCTTCGTTGTCTTGCCGAATATGAGTCGGCAATATCGGTAAATGTCAAATGAGATAAGTGTCTATAACATGATAGACAATTGCAAAAGTTTTCTACAAGTTTTCTACAGTTTGTAGAAAACCGAACGTTTTCATCGTATTAAACGGTTTCGTCTTCAAAAACGGTCTGCATCGGTTTTCCGACGTATGCCGTCGGTTTGATTTTCAATGGCGTAAACTGCCGCTTCGTCCGAGGCGTATGCATTGAGTGATGTGTCGGCATATACTCCGTTCAAGTATTCAAAATATGCCTGTGCTCCGATCATTGCACCGTTGTCTCCGCAAAGAGATAACGAGGGTACGTGAAGTTTAACTCCGAGATTTTCGCAAACGTTAGCAACGCCTTTTCTCAAATGAGAGTTTGCTGCTACTCCCCCTGCGAGAACAAGATTCTCGGCACTTGTCTTTCTGATTGCCGAATCGAGTTTTTTGCAAATGCCGGAAACGACAGCTTCGGTGAATCCCGATGCAATCTCGCACCGTATTTCGTCGGGCAGAGCACCGTCATCGGGAATAGCGAGTTTCTGTCTCTCGTTGTGAATTGTATTGACTGCAAAGGTTTTAAGTCCGCTGAAGGAAAAATCAAGAGTTTTGTCGGCAATTGCGGGTGACGGGAATTTGTAGAGGCACTTTCTGCCCGCTCTTTTTTCGAACCCTTCGGAGGCAAGACGGTCCATTGCCGCGCCGCCGGGATACGGAAGACCCATTATACGTCCTACCTTGTCGAATGCTTCTCCTGCGGCATCGTCCCGTGTTGAGCCTATTTCTTCGAAATCGCAGGGGTTTTTAACGTCATAAAGCGATGTGTGACCACCCGATACTATAAGTGCCAAAAAGGGCGCTTTCAGCGACGGGGATTCAAGATATGCTGCGGCGGCATGACCTTTGATATGATTTACGGGTATAAGAGGTATACCGAGAGAAAAAGCGAGGCTTTTCGCAAAGCTGACACCCACTAAAAGTGAGCCTATAAGCCCCGGTGCATAAGTAACGGCAACGGCATCGAGCATAGAAAGCCCGACACCCGATTCTTCAACAGCCGAACTGACAACTGACGATATTTTTTCTATATGTTTTCTGCTCGCTATTTCTGGAACAACTCCCCCGTAAAGAGCATGTGTTGAAATTTGTGTGTATACCGTGTTTGACAGGATTTTTCTTTCGGTATCGCTCATTTCGAGAATCGATGCGGCTGTCTCGTCGCATGAGCTTTCAATTGCAAGTATAAGCATTGGCATCTCCGCTTTGCGCACCGTGCGCAGTTGATTTTAAAGTTTTTTGGACATGAGAATTGCATCTTCGACAGGGTTTGTGTAATAAGCTTTTCTGACACCGATTTCGGAAAAACCGATTTTTTCGTAAAGACCCCGTGCAGCTGAATTGGATTCTCTGCACTCCAGGAAGAGCGTTGCGACTCCGTTTTCTTTTGCCGCTGACATTGCCTTTGCCATCAGAAGTGTCGCATATCCTCTGCGACGTTTTTTGCGTGTTACTGCAACGTTGACAATGTCAGCCTCGTCGGTAACGCAGTACAGCATAACATACCCCACAACATCGCCGTTGCCGTCGGTTGCGGTATAACTGTGAAAAGCGGGGTTTTGAAGAACCGACGTAAGCTCTTTTGCACTCCACGGGCTTGAAAAACATTCATGCTCGATTTCGGATATTACGTCGAGGTCCGCCAACTGTGTTTTAGTTACTGTAATCATATTATTCCGAAGTTACATATGTGGAAATAAGGCTTCCGATATTTACGCATATATTATTTGCTCTGTCGTAAAGATAGTTTCCACTTTCACATACGC